>JANNPM010000305.1:0-5456 GCA_031400145.1 Chryseolinea sp.
GTCCCGTTGGATAACATGCATGGTGTCATTTATCCAGGCATCGCGGACAGGGTTAAACTTCCAAAAATGCTGGTGAGCATCGATGCGGGACATAGGTTATTGAAGCTCGAATATCTGTTTCATGAGCATCCATTTTTCGCCTGGCTTTGCAAAGGGCAACGGCTGCTGATACTGCCACATAAGGTCCTCCCATTTCTGCACCGTCGGATTTTCAGCATCGCGCTTTGCTTTCTCCTCAAGGCTGAAGTGATCTTCTGCCTCGACGATCATGAACATCCTGTTCCCTGCCCTGTACATATCCATCCGGATAATGCCGGCGTCGATGATGCTTTTTTTTATTTCCGGCGAAACTTTGGTATGCCATTCATCATATTCCTGGATCAATTCCTTATCGTCACGGAGATCCAATGCAAAACAATACCTTTTCATTTCATCGGTGGTTAAATGACAGCGCTGATTCGTGCCGTAATCCACACCAATAGCAAATGCATCTCGTCCATTTTTCAAAGGTTTTTGAATCACAAGCTCAAATTAAATATATAGCAGTCAAAAGAAGTAGTGTTATCTGAACGATTATTTTTATCTGCTCCGGATGAAGATCCCTGCTATGATAAAACAATTGTATAATTTTACACCAGCCTATGGCAGTACCGGGATATTTTTTACGGCTGGGGCAAAAGCTAAGAAGATTTTTCTTGTTTTTGCTCGCCGCGCACCTGATCTACATCATTCTTTTGAAGTGGGTAAACCCGCCTATTACCTTTACCCAGCTTGCAAGTTTGGTTTCAGGCAATGGACTCAGGAGGGACTACGTAAGCTTACAACAAATTTCTCCCCACGCGGCATTGGCGGTGATCGCTTCCGAAGATCAGTTGTTTCCGAACCATAATGGATTTGACGTGAGGAGCATTCAACGCGTGATCAATTCCCCGAGCAGGAAACAAAAACCTATGCGAGGCGCTTCCACCATTAGCCAGCAGGTCGCTAAAAATGTTTTCTTATGGCAGGGTCGCAGCTGGGTACGCAAAGGCCTCGAAGTCTACTTCACTTTTATGATCGAATTCATCTGGGGTAAAAAAAGAATACTGGAAGTATATCTCAACGTTGCGGAAATGGGCAAAGGGGTATTTGGCATTGAGGCCGCCGCCCAATCGTACTTCGGGAAGCCAGCGGGCAAACTAACCGCAACAGAATCGGCCAAGATCGCCGCATGCCTGCCCAGTCCCAAAAAACATCAGGTGAGCCCGCCATCAGGTTACATTGCAAAGCGTTATCCCTGGGTCGTAAGACAGATGAATAATCTGAGGCCGGACGCGGACATTCGCAACCTGTTAGAGCCCAAAACTAAAAAGCTTTAGTTGATCGCGGGGACGGTTGCTTATATTGTGCGGTACTTTTACATTCCATCCTTTAAACGTCAAACTAAAGTATTTATGAAATACCCTTTTATATTGATGCTCGCGGCCTTATGGGTTACTACCCAGGGCGCCCCGCCAAAACGGGAATATTACGAACTCAGAATTTATACTTTTAGAGACAGGAGCCAGGAAGAGGCAATCGATAGGTTTCTGAAGGGGGCGCTGATTCCGGCTTTGCACCGGGCTTCGGTGCCCACGGTTGGTGTTTTTAAACCTGTGGAAACTGACAGCACTTATGGTAAGCGCATCTATGTTTTAATTCCCTACTCGTCCCTTGATCAATACACCAGGGTGCCCGAGGACCTGCTAAAGGATAAGCAATATTCCGCTGCCGGAGCAGAATATCTCGACGCGCCCTATAATAATCCCCCCTATACGCGCATGCAGTCCATTTTGCTTCAGGCTTTTACCGGAATGCCTAAGATGGAGGTGCCCAGGTTAACCGGTGCAAAGCAGCAGCGCGTTTATGAATTACGGAGCTACGAAAGCCAAACAGAAAAGATTGCGAGGAACAAGGTTCAGATGTTCAATGCCGGCGGCGAAGTTGGATTGTTTAAGCGTCTTGGCTTCAATGCTGTTTTTTATGGAGAAGTGCTGGCCGGCGCCAGGATGCCCAACCTGATGTATATGACCACATTTGATAACCAGGCTTCTCGTGACGAGCATTGGAACACTTTTAGCAATGATCCCGAGTGGAAGGTGCTTTCAACGCAGCCGGAATATCAAAACAATGTTTCCAAGAATGAGAAATTTTTTCTGCGCCCCACGGAATATTCCGAGATATGAGATTAGGATACTTTAGCCTGCTGGCGCTATTGCTGGCGTCGTGTGGCGATAAGAAGGCAGTTGAATCAACGTCATTGGTTGATTCAATGGCCATCCCATATTCGGTATTGAAAACCCTTCCGCACAATACGGATGCCTTTACAGAAGGTTTGACGATCTACGGCGGCAAAGTCCTGGAGAGCACCGGGCAAAACGGGAAATCTTGGGTGGCAGAGGTGGATCCTGGTTCCGGCGAGCACACGAAAAAGATAACACTTGACGACCGGTATTTCGGTGAAGGAATGACGGTCTTAAACGACAAACTTTATTACCTCACATGGCAAACAAGGGTAGGATTTATATATGACGCTAAAACCTATAAGCAAATCGGCGAATTTAAATATGACACCGAGGGCTGGGGTCTTACGCACGACGGTAACAACCTCATCATGAGCGACGGCACAGAGAAACTATACTTCCTGGATACAACGAATTTAAAAGTAATAAGGACTTTAACAGTGACGGATGCGGGTGGAAGCATCAAGCGCCTTAATGAGCTTGAATACTTTAACGGCTACATTTTTGCAAATATTTACGAAACGCCGTTCATTGTAAAGATCAACCCTGAGTCGGGAAAGGTGGTGGGCCGCGTCGATCTGTCGGTACTGGTTAATGAGATCAGTCGAATGTTTCCTAAGACAGAAGAATTAAACGGAATAGCTTTCGATAAAAATTCGAATGCGATGCTGGTGACTGGAAAGAACTGGCCAAGAACTTATCTGATCCGACTGCAGAAATAATCGTAGTCAGGGGGCCAAAATTCCGGGATCGCTGTTAATCTTTTTAAACGCAATCCTTTTTACAATAAATCCAAGCAATACCCCGAAGGTTGCAAAGCCAAGAATTATGTAAAGAATGTTCTCCTCAAAAATTTCTGGCTTAATGTCAAGAAACCTGCCGATAAAATAGCCAACGGTGGTCACAACGCCCGACCACAGTAGTCCGCTGAGTATGCTGTAGAACAAATATTGCAGCGGTCTGATTCGGCTCATCCCTATGATCAAGGGTATGATTACTCGAAAGCCGTATAAGAATCTGTAGGTAAAAAGGATTTGATATTTATGGGTATCAAAAAAGTCCTGTACCCCTGCGATCCTTGCCAATAACGCTGGACGCTTTGCGATGAAATATCTGCCATTTAACCTGCCGATAGTGAAGTAGATCCAATCGCTAAGGAAAGAGCCGGCGAAGCCGAAAAATACTGTGTCGGGAATTTCAAAATATCCCCGGTATATCAGCGAGGAGGCTATGAGTATAGATGTCTCGCCTTCGAGGAAGCTTCCAATTAGTAATGCAATGTATCCGTAGTCCTCGAGAAATTTTTCCACCCTTTTCTCATGTTAATAACTATGCCAGTTTTCATCTCTCCGCGGCAACGGGCACCTGCAGCTTGCAAAAACTATCCATTCCCAGATGCATCAATGCATCGCCGACGTTTATTACAGGTATGTTGTTCAATCCGATCACATAGCCCTTTTCATGGGCAACTACCTGCTCCTTAAATTCCCCAAAAGGATCGGTAATTGTCCCCACCCATTCCCCGGCATTTACGAGCTGGCCGCACTTTACATTAGACTGAAACAATCCGGCGTTACGCGCGCGTATCCACGAAGTGCTCCAGATAATCCTGTTTTCCTCCGATGGCTTTGGTGCCCAGTCAATCATATCAAAATGTTTCATGAGCCGCAACGTTCCAGCGATACCTTCCTCAATAGCCTGCTGGTCGAAGCGCAACGACTCACCGCCCTCGTACACAATTATATTTTTCCCTTTTCTCGAAGCTTCCTTTCTCAAAGAATTTGGCCTGAAGGGCGCGTCAATGGTAAATGGCGCATGAAAGGCGGTCGCCAGTTCCGTAGTAAGGTTATCTTTCAACAATGCTCTTACTTGCGGATAGTTAGTGCGCATAGCCCCACCGGTATGGAAGTCCACGCCGATGTCGATGAAAGGTATAACTTCCCGCATGATATGATAGGCCACACGGCTGGCCAGCGACCCGTTCTTGTTGCCCGGAAATGACCGATTGATGTCTTTGCCGTCGGGAACCTCGCGGGAATAGTTCAGAAATCCGTAGACATTGACGATCGGCATGCATACGGTTACGCCGCTGCGCGGCTTGTTAAGGCCGGAGTCCAGCATCCTGCGCACGATTTCCATCCCGTTTATTTCATCTCCGTGCATTCCGGCCATAAGCGCCAGAACTGGTCCTTCCTCCATTCCGCGCGAAACGTATATGGGCGTGTCGATAACTGTGTGGGAAGGCAATCGGGCAATATTGATGTCGATCTCCCTGAATTCACCCGGCTGAATTTCCTGTCCGGCTATTTTTATTTTTCGCAAAAGGTTTCCGATAAGGTTTTAAGCGTTGATCTTGTCCTTCTGGATCTTGTTTTTACCCGCTTTAACCTCAAGATACCTAAAAATCTGACCGGCGATATCAACCTTCGTCGCGGCCTCTATCCCTTCAAGTCCGGGAGATGAGTTTACCTCCAGAATTAACGGTCCCCGATTGGAGGGCAACATGTCTACCCCGGCGACATCAAGCCCCATTTTTTTCGCTGCGGTAATTGCCGCATGTTTCTCGTGTCTGTTAAGCTTATAAAACGTAGCGGTACCGCCGCGATGGAGGTTAGAACGAAACTCACCTTCTTTTGCCTGCCTGCGCATAGCCCCCACTACTTCGCCATTCACAATGAACGCCCGGATATCAGCACCCTTTGCTTCCTTGATAAATTCCTGTACAATAATCCGCGCATGAATTCCATGGAAAGCTTCAATCACGGATTTCGCGGCTTTCTTATTCTCGGCCAGTACTACACCCAGACCCTGCGTGCCCTCCAGTAGCTTGATCACTACAGGTGCTCCGCCAACGGCTTCGATAATTCCCTCAGTTTCCCTCAGATAGTCCATGAAGATTGTTTTAGGCAACCCCAGCCCGGCACGGGACAATATCTGCAAACTTCTAAGCTTATCGCGCGACCTGATCAGCGCCTGTGACTCCACGGATGTGAAAACTTTCATCATCTCAAACTGCCTTACAACGGCTGCACCATAAAAGGTAACAGAAGCCCCAATTCTAGGAATGATAGCATCTATATCTTTGAGTTCTTGCCCTTTGTAATATATCTGAGGATTATGTTGTTCAATAACAATATCGCATTTGGTATGGTCAATAATTATCATTTCATGTCCTCGTTTCTCGCCTGCCTCCTT
>JANNPM010000312.1:0-13775 GCA_031400145.1 Chryseolinea sp.
CACAAAAAATAAAAACCAACAGACCTTTGATGAGGCTTACAATTCGTTTCATATTGTTTAAGTATATCATTTGTACCGCCGATCATTGGCGGTCTTTACCTGCATTTGTTTTCACTTCCATTAATCTCCTGATTCAGCCTGCTACTATTTATAGTTGATAACAACTTTGTTCAACTTTCCGGAAAATTTGAAAGGCACGCTATATCGATTTGTAACCGGAGAATTCAAATCCTGCCCCACGTCAATACCGTCCTTATAGTTTGCAATGTATCGCGCTTCAGACGCGACAATGTTTCTTTCACCAACCTTTACATCATCAATGTAAATAACTTCAGAACCCGCAGGTGGATCGATCCTAGTGGTATTCCCATCGGATTGTTTAGGAGGAGGCATGTAGTTCAATTCAAATTTCAGCTGCACCTTTCCATTGCCTAAGGGTTTGTTTGACTCCAGGTGCCTGACTATTGTTCCTGTATTGTGCGCAGCCTGAAACTTCCCGTCTTTGACAAATAAACTTAGCCCATCAAATCCATCCCCGGTTGCGAACAATACTCCCTGATCATTCTTAACAATGTCTACGTATGCCGTAACACTAAACGACTGGGATTGAAATTGCGGACCGCTGTAAGTAAGGAATTGATCCACTCCTGGATATAGCACGATTGTATCGGACTTTCCGAAAGCGCTTCTTGCTCTCCCCGCCGGGCCCGGGACCTGAGTCGCATCGATCAATGGATAGACATTGTATTTCTTTGCTTCGGTGTCGAACAAGTCCTTTAGTGCGTTTAGCTTTTCAGGGTTTTTGTCGGCAAGATTTACGCGCTCGTTGAAGTCTTCGTTTAGATTGTATAATTGCCAGACATCATTTGCAAAGTCCGTTCCCGCCTTATGAAACACGGAAGCTTTCCATCCGTCCTGATAAATTGCACGCTTTCCCCTCAGCTCGTAGTACTGAACGGTATGCTGCGAAGACGCATTTGGATTACTAATTGAATATGCCAGACTTGTACCTTCGAAGGGTTGTTGCTTGTATCCTTTAATGACATCCGGGACCTTTGCGCCCGTGAGCTCAACAATTGTTGGTGCAATGTCGATAACGTGGCCATATTGGTTTCGGATCCCTCCTTTGTCTTTAATTCCTTTCGGATAAAACAAAATGAGGGGCTGATGTGTCCCGCCTTCTGAATTCGGATCCGCCTTCCACAATCGGAATGGTGTATTAGCCGCCTGCGTCCAGCCGGAGGGTGCATCCATGTCAGATTCCTCCGTACCAAATTTATTAAGGTGCTTCAGCGCTTCGCCAACCTGCTTGTCAGAATCCAGACTTCGGACGTAACCATTAAAGTTCCCGTGTTCCGGGCTATGGCTCGAACCGTTGTCTCCAATGCTGGCAATAATGAGTGTATTTTCGAGCTGATCAATCTCCTTCAGATAATTGACGATCCTACCAAATTCGTAATCCGCATGGGTCAAAAATGCAGCATATACTTCCATGTAGCGTGCATATACCTTCTTCGCGTCAGGGCTCAAACTATCCCAGGCCGCCACGGTTGAGTCGCGGTCCGGTAGTATTGCATATGCGGGGATTACACCCAGCTTCTTCTGACGTCCGAATACCTCTTCTCGATACCAGTCCCAACCCTTGTCAAACTTCCCCTTGTACATATCCCTCCATTTCTGATCGACCTGATGGGGAGAATGAATGGCGCCTGTTGCAAAGTACAGGAAGAAAGGATTCTGGGGCGCAACGGACCTTTGATTTGCGATGTATTGAATGGCCTTGTCGGCTAGCAATGTGGTTACGTGCTTTGTGTTTGGCTCGATGTCGATGACCTTATTGTCTTCATATAAATTGGGATGATACTGATCTGTATGTCCCAGCTGCCAACCATAAAAGTGATCGAATCCTCTTCCTGTCGGCCAGCGATCGAATGGTCCCACCGAAGTTATCTCGTGAAGGGGCGCAAGGTGATACTTGCCGACAGCATAGGTATTGTAGTGGTTTTCATGCAAAATTTCTGCAATGGTCGCTTTGTCTCCGGGCATCACCGCATCATAACCGGGAAAGCCGAGCGAGCTATAATTTAAATAGCCCATGTGTACTGAATGGTGATTTCGGCCGGTAAGCAATGCTGCACGTGTTGGTGAGCAGACTGCCGTGGAATGAAAATTCGTATAGCGCAGCCCGTTGTTGGCCAGACTGTCCAACGTTGGTGTTTCCATCAAGCCACCAAAGGCACTCGAGGTTCCATAACCTGCATCGTCGATCAAAAACACCAACACGTTTGAAGCGCCGGGGTTAGCTTTCTTCCGTTCCGGCCACCACTCTACCGACTCCGCATATGTCTTTCCAATCTTGCCTTTGTACGCCGGCTGCATTTCATCGTGAGGAATCGCTTCAGATTTCTTCTCACAACGTGTAATGAGTAACATGGATACAGCAATTACAAGCTGCAGAATACAGTAGTTTGCTTTTATCGGTTTCATTCTTGCAATAGGCGCTGATTGTTATCGCTGTCTGTTCAGTTCCCATTTCATTTCCGTCTGAGCAGGCGCTGGTGAAGGAACCATTTCAGTTTCAATGTTATCAACTTTCACCATCGGATCGTTGATAGAAGGCGATGCAGCTATCTGATGTTGCGGCGCGCGGGAAATGTTGCTTTTCTCTACCAAACGTTTAACGGCAATCACGTATGCCGCTGTGCGTGGCGAAACGGTCTCAACGGCAGCCATATCAAATACCTCCCTAAAGCATGCCGTCAGAATCTCCTCGAGTTGATAATTCACTTCTTCAATTGTCCAGGATTGATTATTTGTGTTTTGTAACCATTCAAAATAAGAGACAATTACTCCTCCGGCGTTCGCCAGGATATCGGGAACGACCAACGCATTCTTAAATTCCAATAGTTCATCTGCTTCTGCTGACGTAGGTCCATTTGCACCTTCTACGATTATCTTCGCTTTTATCCTGTGCGCGTTGTCGTTCGTGATGACATCTTCTTTTGCCGCCGGTATGAGTACGTCTACATCAAGTGCTAACAGATCTTCACGGGATAATTTCGTGGCGTTGGGGTATCCGGCCAGTGAATTATTATTCAATTTCGTATAAACGATCAAGTCAGGTATATTCAGGCCAAGTGGGTCGTAGTATGCGGCGTTTACATCACTTACCGCCACAACCTTCAATCCTTTTTCGTAGAGAAACAAAGCAGTATGCAGGCCGACGTTCCCAAACCCCTGTATGGCTACCGTTGCGTGGGTACGATTTAGCTTTTTGGTGGCTAGCGCCAAAAGCGTAACAATGCTAACTCCCCGGCCTGTGGCCTCTTCACGTCCGAGAGAACCTCCGGCATGCACATGCTTGCCTGTCACCACCGCGTAAATCGGTTTGCCATGAAGGATGGAATACTCTTCCATCAGCCATCCCATCTCGTCTGCTCCAGTGCCAAGGTCCGGAGCCGGAACATCTTTGTTCGGACCGAATACGTCGATAAGTGCATTCGTGTAGGCACGGGTTAAACGTTCCAATTCCGCCTTGGAGTATTTTTTTGGATCGACAATGATGCCACCCTTCGCCCCGCCGAACGGAAGTCCGACTAAGGCAGATTTCCAGGTCATCCAGGCGGCAAGTGCCTTTATATCATTTAGATTAACTTCAAGATCATAGCGGATACCACCCTTTGAAGGTCCTAACGCCGTTGAGTGAATAATACGGTAGCCCTCGAATGTGCGTTCCGTACCATTATCTAATGTAATTGTAAAGGAAACCTGGACTTGTTTGGACGGTCTGCGAAGTTTTTCCCTTTTTTCTTCCGACAGTTTTAAGATATCGGCAGCGCGTTCAAAGCGCGCCAACACGGATTCATAAGGGTTTGGTTTTGCTGCATTTATTGAAACAATCTGTGAGTACATAATTTTCGTGTTAAATAAAAAATGAGTTATTGAAGGAATCCGATACTGCATTGGTCCTCGTCAACTAATTCGGCGGACTATGGTCTGTATCGCAAAAAACTCAGATCAACAACACGAATGGCGGGATCTTAGTTGACGCAGATATGAAAGGGTCAGGGTTGTGTTCTTAAAAATTTTGTTTTTCATCTTTTACCTAATTTATATACCCTAAATCTGGTGGCAGGATTTAGCACTGATTTGAAGCAAGTTCAAAAGTTGCTAGAGGTTCAGCGAGCCCATCTCTCCCCTCTTCTGTATAAATTCTGAGTCAAATATAGAAAGATTTTTAAATTCAATCCTAATGCCTATAGAATTAATAGACTTTTTGCATAATTTATTTTAGGCGACGAATAAACTAAGAGTTAAGTGGGATATGTACAATTGTACTATTCTTTGAGATTCCAATTCTTGCCGACCGTGTACTTTATAGGTACAAAATAACCCCTCTATCCCATCAAAACATTATTATGGCGTAGTTCATTTATCGCTGCGGGCGATTCAATCTTGTGGCAGTAACTCCTGTAAAAGCACCGAGAAAAAGGCGGATATTCCCCCTGACTCCTCGCTTCTCAAATTGGTGCCAAATGCAACATATTATATATCATCAATCGCAATATGGAAAATGTGCGGAAAACCTGATTGATCGGGTGAAATCGTTATCCTTAAATTCAGTCCTTGAATCAGATAATCCCTTAAAAAGCTTAAATCTAATCCTAAATTATGCGCACCCGTAAGCACATTGTTCTACTCCCCTTTATTATATCACTAGCACTTTCTTGTGATGATAATAGTGAAAATGTAAATGTTCAGCCTACGGTTGAAAAGATAGCTCGAACAACCATAGGTAACGAGAAACGCCTTGAAAATGCCTTAAACAGAGCGGGATTTTCGAATTCAAATACAAGTGAAACTTCTGATCGCAGCGTTAATGGCTTAGGGACTGAAATCGACTGCACCCATATTCTTAAGGTTTTGCAGAATGATAGCGTGCACTATAGCGGGCGATGGTTCTGTAATATGTTCCTCGTATAGCCCAAGCAATTGGATATTTTCAACAATTGAGGTGCCGTTTAATCCATTTGTGACTGGATACGATGGCCTGCACCCGGTAAGTGGCAATCGCGAGTTTGGTTACATACAGAATTCAAATGGAACATACACTTTTTATACGAGAGGAGTGGACAGGATCACTGGCGCAATTGATGATGTTGTTGTGAGGAACCTTAAGACAAATCCTTTTGACGCACCGGACGCATTGTGGAATAGTTTTAATAATGGAATTTATAACTATACGCTTTCTAACTCGGGAACGGCCTCGAACCCTACAACAACTCCCAACATAATTTATAGACCAAAGTGGGACAAAGTAAAAGAAGTATTGCGTGGAATTAGACCTGTCAGTGATCTTAACTGTAAATAAGAACAAATGAAAATTATCAGATTGATTTTCTTTATTTCTACACTATCAGCATTTGGCACGTTCCTTTGGATCAGGTACGGAAATTTATTTGATGGTGACTTAATATTTTTTTTAGGATTAATAAGTTTTCTTAGCCTGATCTTCATTTCTATCAAGATTTACGTTGCTGATAAAAATTTGAGAGGTGTAAAAGTTGAGTGGGCGTTATTTTTATCTCTCCTCGTACTTGCAATTTTGCTGGTTAAATTCTCTTGATTTTTGCCGTCATAGGTTTCCTCGTGTAAAAAGCGGGTGATCTTATCGTGGCTGATCTTCCCCTCCAAAATAGAAGAAAGGCCTGTGGCCGTTGCATAGCGATCCGTTACGATCAAGTAGCACTATACAGGTCAAGTAATGCTTTGTTCATGACCTCCAGTTTAAAAAGTGTGATTCCCTTACAATTTAACCATTTTGCGCAAGTCCAGTTAGCAATAAGAGAGATCCGGTATTGGCGATAACTATATGATTTGAAGAAAATCATCCATCATCTTCTGATAGCCCTTGTCATCTATCGGCTTAGACGCGACCATTTTAGCCCCAAGACTCTTGCAATCTACCACGAGACTACTATCCGCATAGGTAGAATAGATGACAGTGGGAATCTTTGCGTACCGGCCGGTTGACCTCAGATATTGCAATGTCTGCTTTCCATTCATCATTGGCATATTTTGATCGAGAACTATCAAATGCGGCAATTCGGCATCGGACGAAAGCTCCAGATATTGGATCAATTCAACTCCATTGGTCACCGTAGGCAATAAGTGAACATCCCTTCTTTTTCCAAGGAATGTTGCAAATAAATCTCTGTCATCGGGGTCATCCTCGACAAGTATTACATTTCGTATCGTCATCCTATTTCTGCTGCTGGAGCGGTAATATAATATTGAATTCCGAACCTTCTCCCATTTTGCTTCTAGCAATTATAAGACCCCGGTGTTTGTCAACGATTTTTTTAGCGATTGCCAGCCCTATGCCTGAACCTTCGAAGGCTGATTTGGGGTTTAACTTTTCGAAAAGGCTAAAAATTGACGTGGCAAATTGTTCATCAAACCCAATCCCATTATCGCTAATGCTTATATTACAATAGGTCTCATCCTGTGAAAGGGACACCCCAAATTCTTTCGCATTATAGTCCTTTTTTCTGATCACTATATGTGGAATCCGTTCCGGCGAGGTGAATTTCAGCGCATTGCTCATCAGGTTATGAAATACTTGCCTTAACTGACCTTTATTACCTTCGATGGATGGAAGTTCTCCTATTTCAATGATTGCGTTCTTCTCACTGATTTTCAGATCAAAGTCATCTGCAATTTCGCCAAACAAATGCTGCAGGTTAACAGACACAAAATGTCCGTCTTCAGCGGACAGCCTCGAATAATTTAGTATGTCAATGATAAGAACCTTCATTCTCTGTGATGACAAGATAATCTTTTCAACATAATGCCTTTGCTCTTCTGATAGCTCGTGAAAATTCCTGTCTTTTAAGAATCTGGAGAACACCTGGATCTTTCTAAGCGGCTCCTGCAGATCGTGGGAAGCCACAGAGGCAAATTGTTGCAAGTCGTGGTTGCTGCTGATTAGTGCCTTATTCAAATTCTCCAACTGTTCATTGCTGATCCGCAGCTGGCGCTCGTTTTCCTTTTGAATGCTCAGGTCTGTAACGATCAAACTCAAAGCTAATTCGTCTTCCAGTTGCAACGCATTCAGAGAAAGAAGCACGGGAATATGTGACTCCCCGGCGACAATCGTAATTTCTCGTTTAGCATTTTCGCGCCAACCTCTATCAAACAATTCTTGGAACGTGCTTTTGTGGTCAGCACTTACGTAACGAATAAATTTACTTCCTAAAACTCCCGACTGATATTTACCAACCATCCTGGCAAATTGAGAGTTGGTGTAGATGATAAGCCCGGACGAATTCAATGTGACAGCACCTTCGGTCATCTGTTCAATAAAAACCCTATATGCATGATCGGCGGTCTTCAGTGTATACAAGGCATGACCATTATCTCCGTTAACGACAAGGGCATCTATTTGTCCGGTACGGATAGCATCGAGTGTATCGTTCGCTTCACTAAGCTGGCTTTTCAACCTGCCGATTTCGGCCCATAAGTGATTGCTTGCTTTAGGTTTCATTCTTCCACCTTCCCCGTCATGATTTCCAGGCCCTTCAGCACTTTGGTTGTATCTGACATGTCCCCAATCAATCTTTTCTCTGGCAACGGAAACTTTTTCACAAGCAAAGGAACTGCAATCACTTGCTCCAGCGCAGTGACCGTTTTGTCCTGGTAAATGTCGATAATCCTTAATCGATATCTACCGGCAACATATTGGTTCAGCACCTTTTGAATATTGTTGATCGCTCTCACAGAATTCGGGGAAGCGCCGGAAACAAACAGTTTCAGTATAAGCTCCAACTCCCGTTTTTTATTATTTTCCATCGGTAAAACGCCAAGATGCGTCATTTGCTGGCGGGCCTTATGTCCAACCCGACAAGCACTTTGGCTTCGTTGGATAAATCCCCAATTATCTTCCTGACCGGTTCCGGCACTTTCTTCACTAACGTCGGTATCGCTAAGATTTGATCGCCTTCCGCAAGTTGAGGATTTACTAAAAGGTCAATCACCTCTATACTGTAGATACCACTCAGATGCTCTTCGCAATATTTTTTCAGATTTTTGAGTGCCGCAGAAGACTTAGGAGTATTTCCGGCTATGTAAAGTCTCAATTCGTATTTCTTACTTGATTTTGCCATTATGCTTACTTGATTTTGGCTGGATCTTTAGATATCGGCCTTTTGTCATTTCCATACGATTTCTTTCCATTATTTCTTTTCGCAATTCTTCCTCCTGCCGGGTGCGGCTTAACTCCTCCTTTAACGACTCAAACTCCTCTTTCAGACTTGCTATCTTCGCCTCAAGCACCGTCCCCTTCCGTTGAATCTCCCTGTCCGTTCTCGATCCAGCGTAGTTTCTTAACTCCTGACCAGTAGCTTCTTCAAGTTGTTGCGCCTCTCGTGCCGAACCTATTAAAACGCCTTTCGCCCCCAGGTATACGTCAACTAGTTCGAGGCCGTCGTCAGTAATTACAAATTCACGCACCTGATTTGAATGCTTCATTCCCCTTGATTTCATAATGTACAGACCGCGGTTGCGTTCTCCGTTAGATTCAAGGTCGCGGACGGTGATCCACGCATCAACCAGTGAAGAAACACCTTCGTCTGTTTGTTCTGCCGCACTACTTGCCGACGTAAGCGCTGTGAAAAGAACTGAGACCTGATTCCTTTGCAGATAGTCGATTAACCTTATCAGCATCGACTTCACCTCGCTCACAGAACCGATGGTAACCAGATTAGTTATCGGATCAAGAATGATTGTATGGGGATTGAAATCAATTATTCTCTTATGAATCTCCACCAGGTGCATTTCCAATCCATGGATAGTGGGGCGGGAAGGATGGAACCTGAGTAGGCCTTTTTCAACATGAGCAAGCAGATCTATTCCGATCGAACTCATATTCCTGATAATCTGTGGCGGCGACTCTTCAAAAGCAAAAAACAAACAGCGCTCCTTTCGCTGACAGGTAGCATTCGCAAATGAAGCCGCAATGCTCGTTTTGCCTGTACCGGCCGTACCGGAAATCAGTATACTGGCACCTCGGAAAAACCCTTTCCCCTCGTTCAACATCTGGTCCAGTGATGGGATTCCGGAAGAGATTTTTTCATTCGATACTTCATACTGTAGTTCTAACGACGTAATAGGCAATACCGAGATTCCCTCCCGATCAATGAGGAACGGATATTCATTTGTCCCATGCATGGTACCACGATATTTAACCACCCGAAGCAGCCTTGTCGATACCTGGTTTTGAACACGGTGATCAAGTACGATAACGCAGTCTGAGACATATTCTTCCAGTCCCTGACGGGTAAGCGTAACAACCCCTCTCTCACCAGTGATGAGGGCAGTCAGACCTTTGTCCTTTAACCATTGAAATAATCTTCTTATCTCTGACCTTAGTATACCTTCGTTAGAAAGGCTTGAAAAAAGGTTTTCAATGGTATCAAGCAGAACGCGTTTAGCTTTAATGCTATCTACAGCATGGCCCAACCTGATAAAAAGTCCCGACAAATCGTACTCTCCGGTTTCCTGAATTTCTGATTTATCAACATGGACGTAATCCACCCTTAACTTGTTTTCTTTTTGCAACTTATCGAGATCCAAACCCAAAGACGCTGCGTTGGTCGTGAGTTCGTCGTTCTTTTCCTCGAAGGTAATTATTACTCCTGGCTCGTTGTACTTCAACGCACCATTTACTATAAACTCAATTCCCAAAAGCGTTTTTCCTGATCCAGGTCCGCCACATATCAGCGTCGGTCGCCCCTTCGGTAACCCACCAAGCGTTATCTCATCCAGACCAGTTATTCCGGTTGGAGATTTTTGCAGTTGTTTCTCACGCAAGCCTCCCGACTTGCTTTTAGTTTTCTTCGCCATATACAAGTGAAATTGATTAAAAACCATGCCACCAGCCCGCAATAAGGGTTTTCTTGCAGTTTGGCCAGGAGTGACTGTAGAAAAATATACCCAAAAAGGTGGCCTCTTTAAAGTTATAAACGACTATACGGCCGAAAGCAGCCGACGGAGCTGGGGATAAAATCGCGTTTAGCAGGGATATCTATAATTTCAGGATGTCAGTTTCTTCTTCGAATTTCGTCGAAACATTTAAGAATTTTTACGGACCAACCATGAATGCTTTCGAGGCAGCTGAGAAAAATGGCAAGGCGGGGGAACTTCAGCACGAACTGGAGTTATTATTCAAAAACCAAAACAAAAGTGGCGACGAAAACAACGTTTCAATTCCTGCCATTTTTAAAGGTAACAGTGAGAAAAGGTGAATAGTGAAAAGAACAACTTTGAAACCTGCCATTGAAGCTTCTGGAATACCGAGGCGGCGCATAAAAAAATCCGCCACTTTTTTCAAGAGGAGGATTTTATATTAACAACCGCGCGCTATATCAGAACGCCTTCTTTATTTCCTTGACCACAAGTTCTTGCGCATCCTTTGCCTCCGGAATGATCAGTGCCATTCCAAAAAACTCGTGCGCAACACCATTGTATAACTTGTAAGTCGTTGAAACTTTTGCAGCTTCAAACTTATCCGCCAGCAACTTACCTTCCGATTGCAATGGATCAATCTCGGCGCCAATAATGGTGGTAGGCGGCAGATTTGCCAGATTTGCTTTCACCAAGGAAATGTTAGTTTTAGCACCTTGTGAAGCGTTAGTCAGGTATTGTTTAAAGAACCATTCCATACCTGCTTTATTCAATGGCTTTGCTTCAGCATACTTTACATATGACTCGCTCGACATGTTAATATCTGCAATAGGATATATCGCAACCTGATGATCCGGTAATTTTATCTTTGCATCCCGTGCCATTATACTAACAGCGATCGCGAGGTTTCCGCCCGCACTTTCACCAACGACCGCCACCTTGGATGTATCGCCTTTGATGGTTGCAGCGTTTGCAAGTGTCCACTTGTAGGCGGCGAATGCATCCTCATGAGCTGTCGGGTATTTATGCTCAGGAGCTTTTCGATATTCCACAGCAACCACAACCGCCTCAGCTTGCTCTGCCAACGCCTGCGCGCTCGCATTATAAGTGTCTATTGTGGCAATGACCCAACCGCCCCCATGATAGTAAACGATGATAGGATATGAACTCTTACCAGTCTTTGGAGTATATATACGTGCATGAATTTTCCCACCCTTAACAAGAATGGATTGTGCTGTTGTGTCCACTTTCGGCGCTGGCATCTGGATCGCATATTTGTTCATTACTGCCATCGCTGCATCAGCTGCAGACGGTTGTTTGCGGGCCTCTGCTGCGCTGATGGTTGGTAATGGTTTAGGCCCAAGTGAATCATGCGCCTCAATGATAGCCTGCATTTCTTCCGTAATGTCAGGTGCCCAGGCTGGCTTTGGACCCACTGGCGCTATCTTCCTTACTTCCTTCTCAATTGCTTTGATTTCCTGTTTATCCTCTTTCTTTTCTTCATTGGCCGCATCACTCTTCGGCCCTCCACAGGAAGAGAGAAAAATGCCCGCTGCTGCAAATAACGGAAGGATGAAAAGCCGGGCGTTTCTATCGCTTTTTTGATTTGTAATTTTGTGTTGCATAATGTCCATTGTTTAATGGTACGCTGACTATCGAATATTCATACCAAACATGGGAAGCAATAAATCGGCTTTACTTACCGATAATTATTCAAATCAACTTCAAAATACGGGGAAAATGTTTCTTAGCGTAGTAACGAAATCCTCAGAAGCTTTCCGTATGAGCAGCGTTAGACCAAGACTGGCTCACTTTCAACCGCTAACACGTTTTTCATGGAACACTTGAAGTGATACTATCTAAAATTTCTTCCACCTGGAAATATCTTTCCTTGTATAACCTTATCACTATTAGTTTTCTCCGCCTTGGTGGGTACAGGAGAAGTTCGTTCATCCGAGCGAGACATTGGACCCAAAGGAAGCTCGTTTTCTTTAAATGCAATGGACTTCAGCAGGAGTTTAGAAAAATTAAAACAACGCTGAACAATCACATGAATTACTTCTCCTTCACGCTGAAGCTTTCCTTCAACCATTAAAAGCTTCGATTGAAGGATCTCTTTCCTGTATTTGTCAAACAGGTTTGCAAAGACCACCAGATTACTGCATCCGGTTTCATCTTCGATAGTAATAAAACAGATCCCGCTCGCTGTGCCAGGCCTTTGCCGTACCAGGATCAAGCCGGCAACTTTTACCATATTGCCCGCTTTCGCGGTTGACAAAGCAGACGCAGACAATGTATGAAGGTTGGTAAGCTGTTCACGGATAAAACTTACAGGATGCGCTTTCAATGACAATGAAGTGGTGGCATAATCATGGGCTACATGTTCAGGCAGTGTCATTTCAGGCAGTGATATTCTTTCGCCAATATCTTCGTCTGTCTGGTGGTGTAAAAAAAGTGCTGACTTATGATCTTTTATCGATCCCTCCCATAGCGCACGGCGGCGGTCAAGTCCCATGGATCGAAAAGCATCCGCATCTGCAAGTCTTTCCAATGCGCTCTCTGGCAAGCCCACTCCACGAAGCTTGTAAATTGAATGGTAAAGCTTTGTACGACCGTCAGTCAACAGCTTAACATCTTCTTCTTTTAGACCTTTAACCTGGCGAAAGCCAAGGCGCAGTGCGCAATATTTACCTGCTTTTTCTCCCAGGGTATTATCCCAATTGGATAGATTAACATCTACTGGCAAGACCTCAACGCCGTGCTTGCGCGCATCAATTACAATCTGCGCCGGCTGGTAAAAGCCCATCGGCATACTGTTGAGCAAAGCACACGCGAAGATGTCAGGATAGTAACATTTAATCCAGGATGATACATATACCAGTAAGGCGAAACTTGCTGCGTGGCTTTCCGGAAAGCCATAACTGCCAAATCCCTCCAGCTGCCTGAATACACGTTGAGCATACTCCTTAGAATATCCATTGTTAGTCATGCCTTTGATCAGTTTCTCTTCAAAAACGGAAACAACACCTTTAAATTTAAAGGTTGCCATACTGCGCCGGAGCTCGTCAGCTTCTGCCGGGGTAAATCCAGCAGCAACGATAGCGATCTTCATGGCTTGCTCCTGAAATAACGGCACACCTAGTGTACGTCCTAGTATTTCTTCAAGTTCCTTAGAAGGGTATTCAATCGGCTCCTCGCCATTTCGCCGTCGCAGATAAGGGTGAACCATATCTCCCTGGATCGGCCCTGGACGTACTATCGCCACTTCAATAACCAAATCATAGAAACATTTGGGCTTAAGTCTCGGAAGCATAGACTGCTGCGCCCGGCTTTCAATCTGAAAGACCCCAATGGTATCGGCATGGCTCACCATTTCATAAACGGCGGGATCATCTTGTGGAATGTTAGCCAATGTCAGCGAAAGGCCATAATTTTGCTTTGCCAGATCGAATGCCTTCCGGATGCAGGTGAGCATTCCCAATGCCAGCACATCTATTTTGAGAAACCCCAATGCATCGATATCATCTTTGTTCCATTCAATGCATGTGCGATTCTCCATTCGCGCATTCATTATTGGGCAGAGATCCGATAATTTACCCTGGGTAATAACAAAACCGCCGGTATGTTGTCCTAGTTGTCGCGGGAACCCCATAAACTCGGATGTAAGTTGCAGGACCTTACGAAGGGTGGGATCATCAGGATTTAATCCGTGTTCTGCAATTCCCTTTCCTTCTAATAGTTCGTCCTTGAATTCCCACATTGTGCCGGACAAACGATTAATAGTATCTACAGATAACCCCATCACCTTACCC
>JANNPM010000349.1:0-2651 GCA_031400145.1 Chryseolinea sp.
TTTTCCCATTGCTCCGGCGATTTCAGGTAGTTTTCCTGCCCCGAAAACCACCAACACAATAATTAGAATTATAATCATTTCCGGTAGACCGAATCCGAACATAAATAACCTCCTTCCAGTAGTTTACACGATTAAGAATTAGACAATATTAGTGAGCTCTGATAAGCTTTAAACCATTGTTATCAGCCGCTGATTATCCGGTCGGCTGCACTTTTAAAAAAAAGGGGAAACCGAAATTATGAAAAAAACCAGAGCTGTTTTTGTTGCAGCAGTTGCAATTCTATTTTACTGTTTTTCACTGTCGGCCGCCATGGCAAAAGACGAAGCGGTGAAGATAAATAATGCATCCAAGGTGGTCAAGGAAATAGCCGCCATTCCTAAAAGAAAGATCCCGCCGGTCCTGCTTAATGATGCCAGTGCAATCATTGTGGTTCCCAAAGCGAGCAAGCGCGACTTCATGATCAGCGGAGCAAGCGCAGGTGGAGTGTTGCTGGTTCACAACGAAAAAGGCGCTTGGAGCAGCCCAGTGTTTATCTCCATTTCCGGCGGATCTCTCGGCTGGCAGGTGGTAGCTGAACCGTTGGACATCATACTGATATTCAAAGACCGGAAAAACCTGGATGCTCTCATGAAGGGTAAACTCACCATTAACGCTAAAATAGCAATTGAAAGTGGGTGGTTGGGTCCTAATTTAAAAGGTGCGACCTCTAAGGAATTGAAGGCAGAGATAGCTTCCTACTTGCTCAGTCACGGAAAATTAGTGGAAAACACTACTTTAGCGGGTACTACCATAATTATCGATGCAGTTGCCAATGATTTCTACTATGCCAAGTCGAAGGTCGATGTCAGTGATATCGTGTCCGGCAAAGTTGTAAAATTAACCGATGAAGTCAAGGCTCTTCAAAAGCTGCTGTCCGACTACGCAGCAACCAAGTAATCATCCGGGTTATGTGGGTGCAGGATGCAGGTTGTATGCAAAGGGCCTGTTGTCCTGCAAAACCCCTATGAATGTACCGGTAGCTCTGAAATTTGTGAAATTTTACGCCTGTTTTTGAAGAAGAATCTGTCGGAAGAAGTCAGGCAATGATGCTTCATCCCCCATGTTGATCTGCATTTCTTTCTGTGCAAATGCAATCAACAGGTCGGTCCCACACCGGACCCTGTCCTGTACATAGGCCAGGGACCTGGGATCTGTCGTGGAAAGCAGCTGATTTCGTGACTCCGGAGAAGAACACTTCAAAATATTTTCGATTAGTGAATCCGTATAACTGCGCCACAATTCTCGTTCCTTTGTGATGGTGTCGGTGCTTTCAAGGCGTTTGTATTCTTCTTCGACCTCCGGGCGGATTCGGCCATCCGCCAGCATGAAAGTATCGGTAACATAAGTAAACCACCCCTTACCAATCTCTTCTGCAGTCATTGTAGTACTCATTTTAAACACCTCCTTTGTTTGTCGCTATTATTACCGGCTTTATTCCAATTTTATCACAAATAAATAAATGACGGCATTGTCTGATTAAAAAAACCCCGCAGTGTTACTGTCAGCGAGGCCTTTTTAAATTTGCCGTCTGCGGCTCCGGCAGTTTAATTCTGACCGGAGGAAGCGGATGGGCTATAGAGGACTACAATGGATTCAATCCCACCACCATTCTGAGAATGTTGAGTGAATCACGAATGTCAAGAATGTTGTCCGGGGCTGGAATACCGTTCAGAAACGGTGCTACATCAAAACGTAACTTTTCAGCTGGTGTCGGTGTTCTCAAACCGACGACATCTCTCAATGAATTAAGTGCGTCTTCCAGCGTGTAGCTGTTGGGTGCGAAAGAGGCTAAGCTTTCAACCAGATCAGGCACCTGCAAGCTCTGGCTGTTACAGGTCACTATCCTGCTGGCCGGTAAGAATGACTTACCTGTCCTGATCGCTGTGATCTCATATGAACCATTGGTCATGCCGGTGAAGGTGTATTTGCCGTTGGCGCCCGTCACAACAGGCGGGATAGTTGCACTGCCCAGAGATTTCGGAGTTGCCGTTACACTGTAACCGGCCAATAGTGTGCCGAGTTGGCTGATTACCCTGCCGCTGGCAGTAAAGGTCGCTGCTGGCAGAACAGTGCCACCGATGCGGATGGGCACGTGGGCGGTCATTACTATCTCTTCGGTGTCCCCCGGGGACATGGTGACGTGGTTGATGAATTTGGCTATGATGACGCTGTTGGCGGGGAGGGGGTTGGTCTCCCTGATCAGGGCGTCGAAACGCCGGGCAACGCTCATTTCTATAGGTGTACCTGCGGGCACTAAATATGACTCATTGTGTCCGTAAGGGGCCACTCCGAGTGCCCGTCCGTCCCAGGCAATGATTACAATATCAACAGGGAAGGTCAGCTCCAGAAAGTTATAGGCCGAATTGATACAACGAACCAGAATAGTTTGGCCGGTCTGGGCATTAATTGATACCTGGGTACCGATGATGCCGCTGTTCAGCTCCGGCTGAATAACAATATCGGCCGGTATGGAAGCGGTTCCGCCTTTTGCCGCCGGTACCGGTATTCCGGTGACGTACCAGTAGTCGGCATTGAAATCATTGAAGGCTGCGAAGCCGTTGACGCCAGGATTGTTTGTGAACTGATCATTGATACCCGGCTGGAGGCCCAT
>JANNPM010000205.1:0-19060 GCA_031400145.1 Chryseolinea sp.
CTCTTGAATAAGGGTAACTATTATTAATACTGCATTTGATCCCGGATTTCCGGGATGATCTTAGCTGTGTTTGCTAGGCACCAGCTACGATCTATTTTGTTGTAGGGACGCAAAATCTTGCGTCCCTACAGGCCTGAACACGCTCATACCTTCGGAAGGCTGCAGAACTATGGCAACCACCAAAAAGTTCAACATCTCCAAATGAGCCGTTGAACAGGATTGAACTGTCGACCTCTTCCTTACCAAGGAAGTGCTCTACCACTGAGCTACAACGGCTTTTTCCAGAGCGGGAGACGAGGCTCGAACCCGCGACCTATAGCTTGGAAGGCTATCGCTCTACCAACTGAGCTACTCCCGCATAATTTCAAAATCTCTTTAGGCACACCTTGCCGCAAGTGCCACTTCCTCAACTATGTGATGAACCTCATTAGCCCGCCCAATCACCCAGTCACCAACCTGGTGGGGGAAATAGGATTCGAACCTATGAAGTCATAAGACAACAGATTTACAGTCTGTCCCAGTTGGCCGCTTTGGTATTCCCCCGACTTTTCACCCTTTTAAGAACGAATGAAAAGCCCCTTCCGGGGCTTTTTAAAAAGAGAGTGCAAAATTATACGCTTTTCTACTTTTTCAAAACTTAAAAGCACAATTTCGGTTACTATTCGGCTTTATGGCGAACGTCTAATACTGAAATGGTGGATTCCACTCACAAAGTTTGCTGGTCAGCCAACCCACGCGACCACAATCGCAAGAAAATGCTACATCGCCACAATCTCCGTGATCACGCCTGCTCCAAACTCTTTTTTGAAGAGTGCGAGAACCTCAGCCCTGTGAAAGGCGAAGTCGCGACGCATCGTGGGGGAGTCAAACTCGACAAATAAAACCTGATTCTTAATGAAAAGCTTTTTCGTCCGCCGCGCTATCGGTTTCCCCACCAGGCGCTCCCAGGAATCAATTATACCTGCCTCATCAAACTTATTCGTCAGCTTGTAAGTATTAAGCATATCCCGGATCGCCTGTCCAACGGACTGAAATTCATCCTTTTTGTGACTGCTCATGACACTACTATTCCGTTTTCAATCATAAATATGTCAGACTCAACTTCGATCTGATCTAACAGCTTCCTGGTCCGACCGGGACGAGCATCCGTAATAAATAACTGGCCAAGATCTGTTTTAATCAATGCCAGCAGTCTGCTGATTCGAACGTCATCCAGCTTGTCAAAGATATCATCCAAAAGCAATACAGGTTTAAAGCCTTTGTGTTTTTTCAGGATTTCATATTGTGCGAGCTTCAGAGCAATCACAAATGACTTTTGCTGGCCCTGAGAACCAAGTCGCTTGATCTCTCTGCCAGCCATGCTAAACAGAAAATCGTCGCGATGAATTCCAAAAGACGTTCGCTGCAGCGCCAGGTCCTTCTGACGCGTTTCCCTTAACCCCGCCAGAATGGCCCGGTGATGCAACGCCGTGTCGTAGACCAGGCTGGTCGTTTCGTTATCTTGCGCGATAAATTCATAGAATTTCTGGAAGACTTCGAGAAAGGTCGTCATAAATGCTTTCCTTCTTCCAAAAATGTAATTCCCTGCCTTTCCCATCTCCTCATCATAGGCTTCAACAGCAACCCAATCCACAGAACCAGTGTCGTAAGCCATCTTTAGCAAACTGTTCCGCTGCTTCAAAAAATGATTATAACGAATAAGCGTTTCCAGATAGAGATGGTCTATTTGAGATATCAAGCTATCGAAAAACCTCCTCCGGAATTCGCTGCCTTCGCGAATGAGGTCTATATCATCAGGCGCAATCAGGATTACCGGATATTTTCCGATATGATCGCTGAGCTTTTGGTAAACCTGCATCCCATCGCGAAACATTTTCTTTGACCCTATCTGAACGCTGGTCGAAACGTCATGCAGCTTATCCTCAATCCGAAAGTTGCCTTTGACCATAAAGTAGGGCTGGTCATGCCGGATCAAGTGGTGGTCTGTGGAGGAAAATGCGCTTTTCGTAAATGAAAGATAGAAGATTGCGTCAAGCAGATTGGTCTTGCCGCTGCCGTTTTTGCCCACTAAAACGTTGATCCTGCCCGGAAACCTGAGATTTACCGCTTCATAGCTCTTGAAGTTAAGAAGTTGAAGGCTTTCAAGGTGCATCAGGAATTACTTGGAAAGTTTGGCGAATGTTCGTTTGGGCAGTAATTTCGCAACTCGGTATCAAAAATAGGGATATGCCTACGACAACCAAAGCAAAGAAAGAATCCATGGCAGCTGCCCAAGGTGAGGGTGACGCGGAATTTTCAAAAGAGACCTATCTATATTGGTATGAAAGCATGCAGCTGATGCGAAAGTTCGAAGAAAAAGCAGGCCAGTTATACGGCATGCAGAAGATAAAGGGATTTTGCCATTTGTATATAGGCCAGGAAGCTTGTGCCTCCGGTTCAGTGTCTGCCTTGAAAAAGGGGGACAAATACATCACGGCGTACCGCGATCACGGGCATCCACTCGCCCTCGGTACGGCACCAAAGTCCATTATGGCAGAGTTATACGGCAAGGAGACCGGTACTACTAAGGGCAAAGGTGGGTCGATGCACATCTTTGACAAAGCTGTGGGATTCATTGGCGGTCATGGGATTGTGGGAGCCCAGATCCCACTCGGCGCAGGCGTCGCGTTCGCAGAGAAATATAACAAGACAGGTAATCTCTGCATGTGTTACATGGGAGATGGAGCGGTAAGACAGGGGGCATTTCACGAAACACTAAATCTGGCAATGCTGTGGAAGCTCCCCGTTATCTTCGTAATTGAAAACAACGGGTATGCCATGGGCACTTCCGTACAACGCTCTTCAAATGTTACAGAGTTGTATACGCTGGCGGATGCGTATGATATGCCCGCAGAACCGGTAGACGCCATGCAACCAGAATTAGTACACAAGGCTGTCGCCCGGGCAGCAGAACGGGCGCGGGCTGGAGAAGGTCCAACCCTCCTGGAATTCAGGACGTATCGCTACAAGGGTCATTCAATGTCAGATCCTCAGAAATACAGATCCAAGGATGAGGTTGAACAATACAAGCAACGCGATCCGATAGAGGTAGTTCGCAAAAGTATATTAGACAAAAACTTAGCGACCGAGCAGGATCTTTCTGCAATCGATGAGAAGATCGTTCAGCAGGTAGAGGAAAGTGTAAAATTTGCCGAAGAGTCCCGGTTCCCTGATCCCGCGGAGGCGCTTACAGACGTTTATGTTCAGAAGGACTACCCGTTCGTCACGGACTGATTCTCTGTATTTGTTTAGAAACATCTAATGTGTAGTTTTGCGGCCCGACTTCCAGCCCTTTTGACGACCTGGTTAGTCGTTATTTGAAAACTCATGGCTAAAAAGGAAGAACATAAGCACGAACTTCTCGAAAATCCCGAAGCGCTAAAAGAAAAGCTTGTTGGGGCAGAAACGTGGCTCGAAAGTAATCCGAAAATTGTAGCAGGTCTGGCCCTTTCACTCCTGCTGATTGCAGGGGGCTACTTTGGATTCCAGTACTATAAGAATTCGCAGAATGAGCAGGCCCAGAGGGAAATGTTTCAGGCTGTGTTTTATTTTGAAACCGATAGCCTTGATAAAGCGCTTAACGGTGACGGAAATAACCTTGGCTTTTTGTCGATCATCGACGATTACAAAGTTTCAGATGCAGCTAATCTTGCAAACTACTACGCCGGCGTCTGCTACCTTAAACAAGGTAAATTTGAACTAGCCAGACTCTACCTGGAAGATTTCAGCGCTAATGACCTCCTCGTTCAGGCACGTGCTTATAGTCTGATAGGTGACTCCTTTATGGAAGAGCAGAAATACGACGATGCCGCCAAGTTTTATAATAAGGCAGCAAACTATAAACCCAACAAGCATTTCTCACCAGCATACCTGATGAAGGAAGCCCTTGCCTACGAAAAATTGAATCAGAATGCCAATGCGAAAGAAGCATATGATAAGATCATCACACAATACTGGGATTCAGCAGAATTCCAGAACGCCAGGAAGTTTAGGGCAAGATTGGAAAGCAATTCATAAACATCGTATAAGAAGCACAAAGGGATAGATAATGCTGTCCCATTTTCATTCCATAACAATCCGAAAATAAACCGTCTAGAATGGCCGGGCCACTGAAATCGGGAAATGTAAAGATTAAGTCAGGCATCCGTAAAAAAAAAATTGCGGTCATCGTCGCGGACTGGAACGCTGAAATAACGGAGTCCCTATACGCCGCAGCGTTGAGCAGTTTGCTGGAGCACGGCATTCAAAGAGCCCATGTGATCCGAAAGAACGTGCCCGGTACTTTCGAGTTGTCGCTTGCTGCGCTGTGGATGGCCGAGCAGAAAAATATTGATGCAGTAATTTGCCTGGGCTGCGTTATTCAGGGCGAGACGCCGCATTTTGATTACATCTGTCAGGGTGTAACGTATGGCCTTACCGAGGTCGCACTAAAAACAAGGAAACCTGTCATCTTCGGCGTCCTCACTACATTGAACTCACAACAGGCTCTGGACCGTGCAGGAGGTAAGTTTGGGAACAAAGGGGAAGAGGCCGCACTAACAGCGCTCAAGATGCTAGATTTTTAATTACAGCTACAAGCCGCAAGCTTCAAGCCCGTGCTTGCGTCAGCACGTTGGGTGCTTATCAAAATTGCCGAGTTGCACACCAAGGCTTGCAAGCTTTAGGCTTATAGCTTTTCGGATCTTCCGCCTACATATTTTTAACTACTTCCTCTCCAAATTCAGAGCACTTCAGCAATGTCGCTCCCTCCATCAGCCGATGGAAATCGTACGTTACACGTTTCTTGGCGATGGATGCCTCCAGACCCTTATATATAAGGTCTGCCGCTTCGAGCCAACCCATGTACTCGAGCATCATAACACCGGAAAGTATTACTGAACCTGGGTTTACTTTGTCTTGGCCAGCATACTTAGGTGCCGTACCATGTGTTGCTTCAAAGATTGCGTGGCCTGTCATGTAATTGATATTACCGCCAGGAGCAATACCAATTCCTCCGACAATTGCAGCCAGCGCGTCCGATATATAATCACCGTTCAGATTCAACGTAGCCACTACTGAATATTCGTCTGGGCGAAGTAGTATCTGTTGGAGAAAGGCATCAGCAATGGAATCCTTCACAATAAGTTCATGACCATCTTTTTCAATCACCTGCCATGGACCACCATCCACGTCAACGGCACCAAATTCACTTTTCGCAAGAGCGTACCCCCAATCCCTGAACCCCCCTTCCGTGAACTTCATGATGTTGCCTTTATGCACCAACGTGAGGTTAGGTTTCTTATGTTCAAGCGCATAGATTAACGCAGACCTAACCAGTCTTTCTGTACCCTCTTTTGAAACCGGTTTGATCCCAATACCCGATGAGTCTGGAAATCTGATTTTCTTAAAGCTTTTCGGGAAGTTATCTTTCAATAGTTGCAGGAATTTCTTGTTCTCGCCGGAGCCCTCCTGGAATTCGATACCGGCATAGATATCTTCCGTGTTTTCCCGGAAGATCACCATGTTCGTCCTATGCGGCTCCTTTACCGGCGACGGAACCCCCTTGAACCAACGTACAGGCCGTACACATGCGTAAAGGTCAAGCTCCTGCCGCAACGCAACGTTCAACGAACGAATACCGCCGCCTACGGGTGTCGTTAGCGGACCTTTTATCCCCACAAGATATTCTTTAAATACATTGAGAGTTTCCTCCGGCATCCAGCTGCCAGTCTTATTAAATGCTTTCTCTCCGGCAAGGACCTCTTTCCATGAAATCTTCCGCTTCCCCCCGTAGGCTTTATCTACCGCTTTGTCAAACACAAGCTTGGACGCAGGCCATATGTCGACGCCAGTGCCATCGCCCTCAATAAATGGAATAGTAGGATTATCGGGTACAGTCAGTTTGCCGTTAAGGATGGTAATTTTCTGATCGCTCATTTTGCTATCTTTTAATGTGAATTGAGAGTGCCCCTGTTTTTGAGCGCGGAAAATTATAAAATTAAGGTCAGAAATGGAGATATTTTATTCCTATCCGGCGTTTATAGTTAAATCATCAATATGAAGTCGATCGCTGTCATTGCTGCTTTTCTTTTCCTTACAGGATTCAATGAGCGTGTGCTTAATCGCGATTCTACTTGTGTCTCGCCGGAAGAGCGGAAACTGTATAACATCATCATGGACTACCGCAGAGAACATCGCCTGCCATCTATCCCACTCTCAGAGAGCCTGACTTTTGTTGCTCAGACGCACGCACATGACCTATCCGATAATTACGATTTTGATTTTAAGAACAGGTGCAATCCGCACAGCTGGTCGTCGAAGGGAGGCTGGTCGCCGTGCTGTTATACGAACGATCATAAAGTCGCGAGCTGCATGTGGGTTAAACCCAAAGAACTGACAGGATATGCCGGAAACGGGTTTGAAATATTATACTACAGCTCAGCAGGTGCGAACGCCCAGGAGGGTCTGGATGGTTGGAAAGTCAGCGCAGGCCACAATCCCCTTCTTATCAACTCCGGCACCTGGAAGGACGTTAAATGGAAGGCCATAGGAATAGGCATCTATAAAGAGTACGGCATAGTATGGTTTGGTGAGGAGGCCGATGAAAGCCTTCCCTCATCCTGTGAATAAGCCATTTTGAAAATAGAGCTTCCCATTATCGGAATTTCCCGTAGGGAAAAGGCTTACTCCGGTGGAATCTACCCCTTCCCGGTGCTGGCGTGGAATTAGTATGAAGATCATAAAAAAATACAGTCATGATCTTTCAGTATTTCTTTCTGCGGTGGACAATAGAAAAGCAGGCTTCACACCTGAAAAAGAAGGGGGTAGCCCTCGGAACGCGGGCGAAGAACGGCCGTAAGATTTACATTTATATGTTAGGGAACCTGTTCGTAGAGGTGATCTATCGGGGCGACAGTTCCGAAAATAATCCGGAACAGGTAAACGTGCTGAGAGGACTTAAGAACCTTAACGAATATCTCGAAAGCGAATTCAGAACGAGCTTCTAACTTCTGGACAAACCTATTTCTTTTTTGAGAGAACTTTCGCCATCGTTTCACCGATTTCTGCCGGCGATTCAACAACATGAATTCCACATTCTTTCATAATTTTCATCTTCGCGGCTGCGGTATCATCGGCGCCGCCGATGATTGCACCGGCATGGCCCATTCTTCTGCCGGGAGGCGCAGTCTGACCAGCAATGAACCCGACGACCGGCTTCTTATTCCCGTTTTCTTTGATCCAATGGGCGGCAATGGTCTCATAGTTTCCGCCGATCTCGCCAATCATGACAATCGCCTCTGTATCGGGATCATTCATTAATAACTCCACTGCATCCTTGGTGGGCGTGCCAATGATGGGATCACCGCCGATGCCGATCGCAGTGGATATACCCAGGCCGGCCTTCACGATCTGGTCAGCTGCTTCGTAGGTCAGCGTTCCCGATTTAGATACGATGCCGATCTTCCCTTTTTTAAAAACAAATCCTGGCATGATTCCTACTTTGGCTTCACCGGGGGTAATAACCCCCGGACAATTGGGACCAATCAGCGTTACCCCTTTATTCGCCAAGTATTTTTTAGCAGTCATCATGTCTTTGACGGGGATGCCCTCGGTAATCGCGATGACGACCTTGATTCCACCATCCACTGCTTCCATGATGGCATCAGCGGCAAAGGCGGGAGGTACAAAAATGATAGAAACATCCGCGCCAGTTTTTTCCACAGCCTCTTGTACGGTGTTAAAAACAGGTCTTCCAAGATGCTCGGTACCGCCTTTAGCAGGTGTTACACCGCCGACGACGTTCGTACCGTACTCAATCATCTGGCCTGCGTGAAACGATCCTTCGCTCCCCGTAAACCCCTGGACTATAACACGTGAATTCTTATTAACAAGTACGCTCATGGCGATCTGTTTTTGCTTTTTAGAAGCACAAAAATAGGAGAATATCCCTTCAGACCAAACTATATAGGTGTGATTGAAACATTGTCTATTTCTGCGTGTCCTAAGGAGCTCATAGCCCTTTTCTGGAGAACGGTTTTTAGCCGTAGCGCTCGCTTCAATTACTTCATGCCGTTGCGCCCTAAAAAATCATCGTAGGCTTCCTGATACGAATTGACATCAGGGGCAAGTTTGATTGCATCTTTATAGGAAGTAATTGCATCGATAAACAAGTTGTGTTGCTCGTAGAATCCGGCAAGAATAAATTTATTCAGTGCGGTTTCGTCGGTAACATCACCTGTAATTTCCGTGAGTGACTTTTTGACACTCGCCTGATCCGCTGGAGCAAGACGCTTGATCATATGTGGTTTTGACGCCTGTTTTGGATCAGATTTGGACTTTACTTCAATCAGGACTACATTCTCTTTTGAGAACTTAGGATCGTTAACATCAATAAGAATGGAAGTTTCCGGAGTATCAAATTTTGACAGTTCATCGTCAAACATATTTCTGACCGTTACAGTGTAAGGACCGGCTGTTGGCGAACTGTCCCAGCTCACATTAGCACTGTTGTTGTAAATAGCGGAATATTGATTCTTCGGAAGGGCCACTTTTATTGCATACGTTTCACCGCGGTCTACCGCCCCCGTTGCGCTAAGCTTATTTTTCTGGGCTTCGGGCGAATTGCTGCTTAGAATAAAATCTGTGTATTTGGTGAGAATGCCTGAACCAGCTTTTACCTGCGATTCAAGGGTCGCAACCTTATAGCTGCCAGACTTTTTCACTTCCAGCGGTTTGCCGGAACTGTGTACCAAACCAAGGTAGGCGTTGTCGCTGAGTTTCAGCTCATCGCCGGATTTCAAGCTTACGCCGGTTTTCAGCGGCACCCAATTTGTGCCCGACTTGACTTCGTTGGATCCTTTGTTAGCCAGTACCTTAAAGGCATAATTCTGGGCTTGCAATCCAGAGATCAGAAGCAAAAGGAGAACTGTTAGCTTTGCTGTTTTCATAAAATCGTATTTAAGGCTCCAATTAGTGTTTTTTGGGCGTTTTCGTGATTTATACGTTTACCGGCTTCGGGGTAATCGACATCCACCCCATAATCTTCAGGAATAAATTCTTTATTACGCTCATATAAACCTCATGAATATCACCCACCAGAGCAACTGCAGCAAGGGTCAGCGTTATATTAAGCTTAAATGAGTACCAGTGAAAGATCAAGACCATGATGGCAGAATACAACAACAATTGAATCAACTGTAAAAGCTTTGTGATCCCGTCGTAGTATAGCGGGAGGTATGTATTGATGAGCGAGAACAATGCCACGTTAAGCAAGCAGATTATAATTGCCATTGCCACTTGCTGCCAGTCCGGCATCTGCTCAACGTAATCTTCACTCATCACCATGGAAACAATATTAGAATGCACTACCGCACCAAACATATCCGGATTCGCCTTGCCAGCCATCTTCTTATTGAGTGGCGTATAAAATTTGTCATCCCATGAGGGATCACCGAGATATGCGCCGAGGTATCCAAAGATGACGATCTTGTCCTTTATCATCTCTGGAACAAAATTTTCATTGAACACATCATTGACATCCAGTGTATAAAACATCTGTGGGTAATTGGTCGAGCCCATTACATCAAAGACGTTTCCCCTATAGTTAATTACTTCCGAGTAATTTTGGCGTTCTAAGAATTTCTTCGTCTTAACTGAATCGAAAGCCATCGCGAGCGCAATTGAAAAGGCGTAGTTGACCTTGCCATCAACAAGTATCTTCGGTGTGAATGTGCGACATGTCTTTACGTCATCCTGAAATGCAGCACCTGTTTCCAGATTGGCGAAACCGCCACGGTAGGCATATTCGCGGAAAATTTTGTCCGACTCTCTCAGCGAATCAAAAACGCTTTCCGTCAGGTTGCTGTCCCTTTGTAAAACCTTTGTTACCAGCACCACATTTCCAGCTTCCTTGATTGCCTCGCTCAGCATCAGATTGCCAAGGACATCTTTAAGCTTCGGGCAGCTTACTGTATCGCGGTAATTATTGCCACAATCAAAAAAACTGTCAATCCCGATCACCTTCGGTTTATGTTTGCTGATTATTTTCAGCTGCTCTGCTATCCCCCGTCTGTCCAGCTCGCCAATGTTGACAAGAACTATATTCTGTTCGACGTCAGGATCTTCCCGCAGCTTAAAAAAAGCATAGTCTGTAAGCTCAACGTCCGTAAGTGCTTCTCCAATTGAGTCGAACGCATTGAAGATATTCAATTGAGTCAGTCCGAATAGACCCCACAAGCTGAGGAAAACAAATGCCGTTGCAATTAAGCTATCGAGCCAAAATTTCCGCATGTTGGTGTTACTGTGTCGAGTAAATTTAGAAATTTAACAGTTCATTCCATTTGCACAGTGAAGCGTTCCCTTAAATCAAAGCCTGACCTGAATACTCTTTACGAAGGGATTGTAAACGGCGACCGCGTGATACTGGGCAAGGCCATAACCCTTATGGAAAGCGTGCTCCGGGAGGATATCGAGATCGCTTCCTTGCTCCTTGAACAAATTCTGCCTCACACAGGCAAGGCATTACGCGTCGGGATTACCGGTATTCCGGGGGTTGGGAAGAGTACGTTCATAGAAGCATTAGGTAAAAATATCGTTGACGATGGGAAACGGCTCGCAGTTCTTTCAATAGATCCAAGCAGCTCGCTTACACGAGGCAGTATTCTCGGCGACAAGACGCGAATGGAAAAGCTCTCAAAAGAACCGCGCGCATTCATACGCCCCTCGTCGACGGCGATGACACTGGGAGGCGTCGCGGCACGCACTCGTGAGTGTATGCTGCTCTGTGAGGCAGCAGACTATAATGTTATTATTGTTGAAACGGTGGGCGTTGGACAATCAGAAACAGCTGTGAGGAACATGGTTGATTTTTTTCTGTTACTGATGCTTTCAGGGGCCGGCGATGAATTGCAAGGCATAAAAAAAGGAATTATGGAACTCGCTGATGGAATAGTGATCACAAAAGCTGATGGGAACAATCTCGATGCGGCAAGGAATGCAAGGAATGTGTTCGCTCACGCATTGCATTTTATCAACGTTCCGGCTTCTTCGTGGGAGACACAGGTTCTTACAGCTTCTGCACATACGGGCATGGGGGTGGGCGAAGTTTGGAGGATGATTCAACGATTCCATGAACAATCCAGATTGCTCGGGTATCTGGAAGAGTCAAGAATGGTTCAATCTGTTGCGTGGTTTAAGGATTACTTTTCGGAACTGCTTCATACAGATCTTTACAAGGCTGGATCGTTTAAAGAGTTAGAGCGCAAGCTTGAATCGGACGTTGCTGGCGCAAAGTTGTCGGCACGGGCTGCAGCCGAGAAGCTGATGATTGCATATCATGAGATGATTAGGAAAAATGATTCCCGGCTGTGAGGCATTCTCATGGCTTAAACTCAAGCGGACATGACTGTTCGGGAACCCGGTTGATTAAAATAAAGTATAATTGCATATGAGAAGCCGATTGCCGCTTGTGTTATTCATCCTGATGACGTCTTGTTCAGAAAAGAGGGCGGAAACATTGGTCAACTTAAAAACCGATGCAACATTCAGCCTACGCTATGCACAGGGATTTAAGGTTTCCTATCGTGGAAACGCTAAGCTCGTTGTGGTAGGTCTGCCCTACCCTGGCGCGCGATCTGGCTTTCAATACTTATTGGTCCCGCGAGGCGAGCCCATCCCTGAAAATGCGCAGGGCGCACGCATCATTTCCATCCCACTCCAGTCGATTGTATGCACGTCAACTTCGCATATTCCCTTGCTTGATTATTTAGGAGAAAGCAACAAGCTTACCGGCTTCCCTTCACCCGACTATATAAGTTCGGAGAATGTCCGCGCCCGGATTGATTCGGGATTTGTTCAGGACATGGGCATCGACAACAGCATGAATCTCGAAAGACTCGCAGTATTGAATCCGGATGTGGTCATGGGCTACACGATGACTGGTGATTACGGCCAGTTTAAGAAGATGGAAGAGCTTGGTATTCCCGTCGTGATCAATGCAGAGTATCTCGAAAAACATCCTTTGGGGAGAGCAGAATGGATAAAATTCATGTCCTTATTTTTCAATAAGGAGCATGAGGCAGATTCAATATTCAACATGATTGAAAAAAGTTATCTTGAAACAAAACAACAAGCGGACTCAATAAGACTCAAACCGACCGTCCTTAGTGGCATCGTGTATGGCGACGCCTGGTTCATGCCCGGCGGACAAAATTATGCTTCGCGGTTATTAAGGGATGCTGGGTGCAATTACTTATGGCAGGATGACCATTCGCATGGGTTTCTGGAATTGAGCTTTGAAACGGTTTTCGAAAGGGCACATGCTGCAGATTTGTGGATCGGAGTCGGCAGCAACGCAACTCTGGATGACCTCCAGGCGCTGGATCATCGCTACACAAAGTTTAAACCTTTTGTACAACGCCAGGTCTATACGTCAGACAACAAACTTGGCGCCACGGGCGGAAGTGAACTCCTTGAGCTGGGGTATCTAAGGCCCGACATCATTCTGAAAGATCTGGTAAAGATTGCGCATCCCGGTCTGCTGCCCAATTACCAGCTGTATTTTCACAGACGACTTGACTAGTCAGTCGAGACGTGAAACATCAACTCTCACGGTAAGGTTTTGCTTGCCTGAACTGAACACAATCCCCTTTATCGGTGCTACATCATTATAATCCCGGCCCACTGCTACAGTGATATGCTTATAGGATGGAAGCAAGCAATTGGTAGGATCAAATTCAACCCAACCTATAGCAGGAAAGTAAACAGCGACCCACGCATGCGAAGCGTCAGTGCCTATGAATTTCACCTTGCCCGGCGGCGGAATGGTTTCGAGATATCCACTGACATACCGTGCCGACATGCCCATGTTTCTAAGGCAGCTTATCATGAGATGTGCAAAATCCTGACATACACCCTTCCTTTCTTTAACAACCTGCTCAACGGGCGTATTGATGGTGGTAAATCCAGGCTTGAACTCCAACGTCTTATAAATCTTTTGCATCAATCCGTTGCAGGCGGCCCAAAGGGTAGCATCCTCCGCAAAACAATCCTCCGCGAATTCCCGGATGACAGCACTATTAGGAATATATTTTGAAGGCAATGTGTATTGAAAAATATCGTGTGCCTCCTTGCCCTGAGCGGCAAGAAGTTTTTCTACTTCCTGCCACAATACCGACGAACGAAAGGCCTGGTCAGCCTCCGGCCTTCCACTCAGATTGACTTCGCTGACAGACGTTATCTGCAAGTGATCATGTTCCTTGTAGGTTGAAAAGAACGCAAGTGTATTTCCGAAAAAATCTTTGCGGTAGTTGAACTCACCTGGCGCAGGCGAGATTTTTATCTCTGCGGAGATGCAAGTCTGTTGCGGCGTGTTCATCGGAGTAAGGCAAAGCCTGTTGTGGCACAGTCCCACCGTGTCCTGGTAAACATATTCAGTGATATGACTGACTCTGTATCGCATGTTGCTAGATCTCGAGTTTGAAATTATCTTTCGTTCCCTGTTGCTGGTAAGTGGTGTGGCTGAAATAATTAGCGGCCAGGCTGACAGATACCCTTGCCATGGACGTGCTTAGCACGGCGCAAACCTGATCTAGCGCCGGCCGGAAGCCGAACTCCGCATCAACGTGCATCAATTCCTGAACGTTCAGCATCCTTACCTTGCTGTAGCATCCGAATATAAGGTTGGATAGCTCAGCATCATGCTCTCCTTGCCCCTTGTGCGGAAGCTGTTCAACAAACTTCAATAATTGTTCAAGCTGGGAGAGGATCGAAATCGGATTTTGCTTGTTAATGAAAAGCAGGTCGAGTGCGGGTGCAATGTCGAAGTAGGTTCTGTAAACGGACCTGTAATTCGAAAGACTCTGATTGCTCACCAGCAGGGCCTCCAGTATCTGAAACTCCACCCCTTCATCGAACCGGAAGGTAAGTAATGATCTGTACTGGACAAGTTCAAGGGATAACTCTTCAATCAGTTGCCCGATTCTGTACATAAGCCAGCCCTCACCTCTATACATGCTCTGCCTGTTCATCTCCAGGAATGAAAGAAGACATCCGTTCAATTGGTCGAGGCATGTAAATACATGGCGTATACCCTCCGGTTCCAATGCCGCAAGTCTTCGCCTAGTATCTTCTATATCATCGATTATGCGCCAGTTATCGACCGTCCAGCGGTCGCGCACGGCGTACATGGCTTTGATAAGATTACTGACGGTAAATAATATACTTCCATCCATAGACGGATCGCAGATCAGCTTGTGAACTCCTGTGAGCCTGTCATCTACACTTGCAGATTCATCTTCCTCCAAAAATCCAGGATATGTTCCAGTGAGATGTGTAACGGTATGCAACAACGCTTTCTGCGCCTCAGAAACCTGTACGGTATTGAATCCACCCCCTTGCGTTAAATTTCTCAATACGATACGAATGAACCTCGACGTGCGTAAGACCCGCTGCGAATATCTGCCAACCCAGAAAAGATTTTCTGCTGCCCGGCTCGGTAGAACAGCCTTCCTTTTTACATCCGCAGGATGAAGCAATGCCTGGCCGGCATTCCTCACAGGCGTCTCAACCCATGTATCTTTTGCAATACCGCCATCCTGATTTGACACCAAAAAACTACCCTTTTCAGGAGAGCATCGCGTTAGCCCTCCCGGCATGATGTCATAACCACCATTTGCCGAAACCAGGAAAGTCCTCAATACCGTATACCTCGGCTCCAGCTTATCACGGGTGAATACAGGCACTGTCGAAAAGCTCACCTCCTCCTGCCCGACGTAGAGGTAAGGCTCAGTCCTGATCTTCCGTATTAGCAATTCCTTATCTGCCTTTGACAACCTGCTTCCGATCACTGTACCGGAACCGCCGTCGCGATTGATTTTTTTTATGACAAGCTCATCGACGTGTTTGGTCACATAATCCATTTCTTTTTTCTGGCCGCACCACCAGGTCGCGACCATCTTGAAGACAGGATCCTCATTTATAAAATACTTAAAAATGTTATGCATGAACGCCATCAGTCCTGTATTCTCTAGGATACTGCTCCCCAGCGGATTCGCGACTGAAACGTTTCCCTTACGAATAACTTCGAGCAATCCGGGAATACCGAGATGGGAATCTTCAAACAGTTCGAGCGGATCGCAGTAATTGTCATCGACACGCCGCAGGATCACATCCACCTTTTCCAGGCCTTCAACTGTTTTTATCCAAACGTAGCCGTCACGGGCAACAAGATCGTCGCCCTGTGCCAGTGTAAAGCCCATATGCGACGCGAGGAATGCATGCTCAAAGTAGGTTTCATTTCTGGGGCCGGGGGTCAGCAACACGATACGTGGTTGTTCCTTTCCCTGCGGAGCAATCTCCAGCAACGCCCGCATCATGCTGTTGAAAAAACCTCCTAAATCCGGGATCTTGTAACTACCAAATAACTCCGGGGCTACACGGCTCAAAGCACTTCTGTTCTCGAGCGCATAGCCCATACCGGAAGGTGCCTGCGTACGATCTTTTAATACCCAGACTTTACTATCAGGGCCGCGTGATAGGTCTGCAGCATAAAGGATGAGTTGATTAGCGCCCGGCTGCCTTATTTTGTCGCAGGGCCGAAGAAATCCGGAATGTGCGTAGATCAGCTCTGGTGGAATAATGCGTTCCTTCAACAACCGCCTTTCACCATAAAGATCCTCCAGCACTTTGTTCAGCACAAACGCGCGCTGTTTCATCCCACGTTCCGTGATTCGCCACTCGGCAGGTGATATCACCAGCGGAATTGTATCCAGTAACCACGGACGGTTTAAACCATCAGTGTCGCCGTACACATTATACGTAACGCCATTTTCCTTTAACAGCTTCAGCAATTCCTGTTGCCTGCCTTTCAGCTCTTCGCCTTCAAGATGCTCAAGATTTTCCAGCAGATGCTTCCAATGTGTCTTCACTTCTCCGTCAAAATTAAAGCATTCATCGTTGAGGGCTTTGTTGCTGAAGTAGCCCTTCGTCAATGATCCAAGTGGGGTGTTTGGTTTTATGCTTTCCATTGGATAGTCAGAATTGTCGCAGGTCCAGCGTGTTGGGATACTCGGGGTTTATGTTGACGGCTGGCGGATCAAAGTTCTTTGTGACCTCATTCTTTTCGAGGTATCTCCCTATCCCGGCAAACGGCCTTTCGGGAACGAATGCTCCTTGCGTATGTCCCTCGTGCCAAAAGCGATTTATCCTGCGGCCCTCCGCTTCATAAGCGTTAACGGGGAAAGTATCATAATTTCTGCCGCCGGGATGCGTAACATGGTATACACATCCACCGATAGACCGGTTATTCCACGTATCAACAATATCAAAAACAAGCGGCACGTCTTTGTCCAGCGTAGGATGAAGGGCAGATGGAGGGGTCCACGCCCGATATCTTACTCCCGCGACATACTCGCCCTTGATGGCGGTCTCCCGCAACGGAACGGGTATGCTATTACAGGTAATCATATAACGCTCGGCATTAAAATTTGAGACCTTGACTTCTACCCTTTCAACGGAAGAATCTACAAATCTTGCTGTTCCACTACTTGTGGCTTCTTCTCCAAGTACGTGCCATGGTTCGATTCCCATTCGTAGTTGAAGGTCCATCTCCTGGAAGGTCACTTTTCCGTAGAGCGGGAAGCGGAACTCAAAAAATGGCTCAAGCCATGCCAGTTGAAACGGGTATCCATGGGCCTCCAGGTCTTCGCAGACCTCCTGGAGGTCCTTCTGCACATAGTGCGGCAGCATAAACTTGTCGTAAAGTGCAGTGCCCCATCGAACAAGCTTTGCCTTGTAAGGATTGTTCCAGAACCGTGCGACCAGGCTCCTGATCAATAATAGCTGAACAATGCACATCTCCTTGCTTGGCGGCATGTCAAATGCTCGGAACTCCAGAATACCCAGCCTGCCCGTTGCGCTATCCGGCGAATAGAGTTTGTCGATGCAAAATTCAGCGCGATGTGTATTGCCGGTAATATCGATCAGCAGATTTCGGAATATCCTGTCTACAATCCAGAATGGCACTTCCTCATTATCGGGTATCTGCTTGAAAGCAATCTCGAGCTCATAAAGCATCTCCGGTCTCCCTTCATCTACCCGCGGCGCCTGACTTGTAGGGCCAACAAACTGGGATGAAAAAAGGTACGATAATCCGGGATGGTGTTGCCAGTAAGTGACAAGGCTCCGCAACAGATCAGGTCGTCTCAACAGCGGACTATCCGACGGTGTAACACCGCCGATGGTGATATGATTGCCTCCACCGGTGCCCGTGTGCTTGCCATCGATCATAAACTTTTCGGTACCCAACCGGCTCAGTCTCGCTTGTTCGAAAAGTATTTCATAGTTGCTGGCAATCTCCTTCCAGGTTTTGGCTGGATGAATGTTGACTTCGATCACCCCGGGATCCGGCGATATGCCAAGTTTCACCAGGCGGTTATCGCGCGGGGGCTCATAACCTTCAATGACAACCTTTAGCTTCAATTTCTTGCATGCCAGTTCCACGGAGGCAAGCATATCAAGATAATGCTCGGCATATTTAAGAGGTGGCATAAATACATAGATCTTGGCATCGCGCACTTCGAGACATAAAGCGGTCTTTATCGTGTAAACATCAAATGTTGTGTTGGGTTCGACTGATTCTTCAGCGCTTGCGCGCTTGCGTTCAACGGTGTCTTTATCCGTAGGATCGGCTTGTGATGTACTGAAAAACTCACGGGGTATTTCCGAAGGTGTCACTGGCTGTTGATAGCGCTCTTTAATCTTGTCATGAAATTTTTCGAGCCGTGGAAGTGGTTCAAAAGTGCTGCGCTCTACGCTTCGCTGCAATTTGCTCGTCGATGTGTACGGCAAAGATTTTAGCGGCAGGCGAAATCCCACCGCAGACGTACCGGGGACCAGCACCAGCCGGTCATTTCTGAACTCCCATTTGCAGGTCAGCCACCGTTCATTCCAGAAATTCCATTCGATTGGAATAACATAACCCACAGGCTTCGCCAGTCCGCCGGAAAGTAAATCGACCAGGCGCTTTCGCTCCAGTGGATCGTTCAGGTCAGCCTTATAGGGATCAATATTGGCGGGTACCTTGCCTTCTTCCCACGAAAAATAGAACGCATCTTCCAGCGCGGGATGTAGGTGTTCTGCCGGTACGTTCAGATGTTTTGTGAGCAGCAGGCCCAGTTTCTGAGCGTCCTCAATAGAATAACCTGAATTGCCGTCGTCAAGGTCAAGCAGCGAATCGTCATTCCACACCGGATAATTATCATTTCTCCATATCGCCGTGTATTGCCACCGTGGTAAAGGCTCGCCCGGATACCATTTACCCTGTCCTTTGTGGATCAGTCCTCCCGGCCCGAAAGAATCTTTTAATCTTTTAACAAATTTGGAAGCAAGCTTTCGCTTGTGTGCACCATCGGCTGTCGTGTTCCATTCCTTTCCATCCATGTCATCGACAGAAACAAAAGTTGGCTCGCCACCCATCGTAAGTCGCACATCCCCCGTTAGCAGATCTTCATCTGTTTTGTTGCCTAATGCCATAATCGTGGCCCATTGGTCTTCGGTATAAGGCCTGGTGACACGAGGATCCTCATGAATTCTTACTACCTCATTTTTGAAGCTGAAGGTGACCTCAGCAACATCCGTCATACCTGACACCGGCGCGGCACTACCCGGATCAGGAGTACAGCACAATGGAATGTGGCCTTCGCCTGCAAATAGCCCGGACGTTGCATCCAGTCCTATCCAGCCAGCGCCGGGAATAAACACTTCCGCCCAGGCATGCAGATCAGTGAAATCACGATCGGTGCCAGATGGACCATCAAGCGCCTTTATGTCCGGCTTTAGCTGTATCAGGTAACCGGAGACGAACCTGGCCGCCAGACCAAGGTTCCGGAACAATTGAACCAGCAACCAACCAGAGTCGCGGCATGATCCGCTTTGTCCTTCGAGCGTCTTTTCGCAAGTCTGCACGCCTGGTTCCATCCTTATGGTGTACTGAATCTTCGATTGAACTGTCTGGTTAAGCAAAACCAACAGGTCTATCGTTCTC
>JANNPM010000390.1:0-19434 GCA_031400145.1 Chryseolinea sp.
AACATTTCGCACGATTACCCAACTGGCTTATACGAAGAACACAATAAGGACGTCTGACAGAGATATTATGTTCAGTGTCAACAACGCACGCCCTTTTGCAAATTTTGATCAACTTGATTCTGATGGGGATATCGCGGCTTATTTTGGCGATGCCGTCGGCGTTAACCATTTCAACCCGCTGTATTATCAACGTTATACCAATGTTAAAGATAATAAGGTAGATATTGTTCAGAATTTCAACCTGAATTACAAGTTTCCCAGGTTCGTTGAACTAGATGCGAAATATGGTCTGAATTATCAGCAGCAACAACAGATTACCATTTATCGCAACCAGACGCTGAATAATAATGCTGTAGCGAGTCAAAGTTATGTTTCTAACTGGGCAACTGATGACCGTGGTGAGATCGACGACTACGCATTTTATAAAACGTTCGAGAATTTCCTGGGAACAGCTATTGTAAAGTTTGATTTCCAAAAAGATTTCGATATTAGGGTTCCACTGGTGGCAACCACCCAAATCGGGTATGATGTTAGGAAAACCAATAACCAGCAATACCTTACTTATGGTTTAGGCCTGCCAACATTTTCACCCTTTACCTCCAGCCAGGCAACAACTACTATTGTACCGGCTGCGAATACGAATTCGTATGAACAAAATGAACCGGAGTATTATGGTGGAGATTATACCGAAGAATTTTTCACCTACGGCTACCTTGTCAATCAGCGCGTGGAATTTGGTGAGTACGCGGGGGTGTCAGGAGGATTTCGCAGTGATTATTCATCTTCCTTCGGAAGAGGATCAAAACCCTTTACCTTTCCCCGTGCAGATGCATATCTGAGATTGTCCCAATTGGGTTTTTGGAAGGACGCAAGTATCGCGTCAATTATCCCGGAATTTAAATTGCGCGCAGCATATGGCGAAGCAGGTATTCAGCCGAAACCATTTGATCGTTATCCTACCTTGGGAACGAAAAGCTTAGGTGAAACTACTGCCATCTATCTTGTTTCTAATAAGCCGAATCCTGAGTTAGAGGTGGAGGTTTCAAGCGAACTAGAAATAGGCACGGACATAGCATTCACGGCAAATCAGTCGTCTGCCTGGTTTAACGATATAGGGGTTTCCTTTAGTTATTGGACCAGGAGTACAGATAATGCTATCTATGACATAGATGACGCACCTTCGAAGGGATATGGAACCTTAAAAGATAACGCTTTTGCCCTTGAATCGGAAGGAATCCAGGCGGCTTTGACTGTCCAGGTTTATACCGGCAGCTCCATCGACTGGAACTTAACCGCAAATTTTGGCAAACAAAGTTCGGAGATCGTTTCCACCACTGACCGCGAAATTATTGTCGAATCGAGCGCGGGCAGTACAAACTATGTACTTCGGGCAGGAGAAAAGATCGGGCAACTCTATGGGCGTCTCGCGTTGAATCAGGTTGACGCTCTTGGACCGGATGGTAATCCCTTCATAGCTACAGCAAGCCAGTCAAATTATACGGTGGCGAGCAATGGTTATGTAGTAAGTAAGGCGACAAAGCAGCCCTTCTTTACCGCCGGACTTTACAGCTTTGGCGACCCTAATCCGGATTTCAATATGTCATTCATCAACGACATAACCTTTAAGGATTTCCTGACTTTCTCATTTCAGTTCGATTGGGTTGAAGGAAGCCATCTATATAATCAGACCAAAGAGTGGATGTATCGCGACGGAATTCACAGCGACTATGAGAAGCCTATAACCATCGAAGGCGAAACAGGTGCCTATACAGCGTTCTATCGCGGCGTGTACGCGCAACGTCAGGCAAATGGCACGAAAAATTATTTCTATGAAGATGCATCGTTCGTTCGCTTGAGAAACGTGGCCGTAGGCTTGGATTTGACAAAACTCTTTAAGATCGGTGCCTTTAGAAAGCTGCAATTAATGGCTTCAGGCAGGAATCTGTTAACATTTACGGATTACACAGGTATGGATCCGGAAGTAAGCTCGGGCTCTTCCAATTCATCGTTTGACAGAGGTGTGGATCATAATACGATGCCTAACTATAAGTCATATCAGGTAGGTTTGAACATTGGATTTTAAACGAAGAGAATTAACTGTATGAAATGGCCATGCACCCCGTTCACCCAAAGGGATGATAATTTGGTCTGGCCATTCCATGTGACAACTAAAAACAATTATTAACACATGAAAAAAATATTTACACTATTGCTGTCGGCGTCCTTCATTGCGATATCATTTTCCTGCAGTGATGATCTGGATATACAAAATCCAAATCAACCAGGATCTGCAACAGCGGCTACTGAAAGCGGGATTATTTCTCTGGCGCAGGGGTCTGTCTACATAAACGGGTTTAAAGAATTAAAATATTACGACGGGGTTCCCGGATATTACTGGACGGGAGCAATGGGTTTCCATGAACTCATGGGAGATATCATCGGAGAAGAAGCGGCGAACATCTATGGAAATCAAATCGGCGCTCCTGAATATGTAGACCTTGACGATGGCTCGAGGGTGTTGAACCCAAATGCACCCAACACCCAACGAGCGTTGCTGGAGCTTGTTAATGTGAATGCCAATGCAGGTCAGAATACATTGTTCTATGAGTGGGCTTATATGTACGCAATGAACGGTGGCTTGAATACTGTATTATCCTTAATCGACGATGTTTCTTTTACCGGAGACGCTGAAACAAAGCGAAGTGTAGTTAAGGCTTGGACGTACTGGTGGAAGGGATACGCCTACTCCAGAATTGGATCGACCTATTACGCGGGCTTAATCAATAACACGCCAAACGAAACAAACCCGGATTACGTAACCAAGGAAGCCATCATTGCAGAGGCAAACTCAAACTTCGATGAGGCGGTAGCAATTCTGGCGGCGCTCACTGATAATGACACGTACTATGAAACCGTAGGTCTGCTTATACCATCTTTCAATCAGGTTGGAAAAGGTGGCGTGCCCAGTCCCGCGATGTGGATCAGAAATACCAATACTATGAAGGCTCGCAACCTTTTAGTCAATACACCTGTGGCGACAATGACAGGCGCGCAATGGTCCCAGATCATCACGCTTACTGACGACGGTGTCGCCGAAGGCGATATGGTCTTTACCGGGAGGTCAAATGCCAACGGCGATTTTATAGCAGCGACCAACGGCGCCATCGCCCCGAAATCTACAGGGAATCCTGGGGATGGAATTACCTATAAGATCAGCGAGCGATTGATACAGGAATTCAAACCGGGTGATTTGCGTCTTGAAAACAACTTCATCCAGCTAGAGAATCCATGGCGAGGTGAGTCATCCCGTGGAAATTCGTTCAATACCCGTTGGGAATTATTGGACGGCGGAGCCGGACTGCCGGGTGTCAATGTGATGAGTAGCAGGGAAATTGGAGAATATGAATTGTACCTGGCCAGCACCGCTGAAGAAAATATGCTAATGGGTGCAGAAGCCAGGATCAATAGCGGAGATATCGAAGGCGGACTTGCCATCATCGACGAACTTCGCGCAATACAAGGCGCTGGGTTAACGGCCGTAGCCGGAACTGGTCTCGGACTTGCAGAAGCAAAAGAGGAACTAAGATCTGAACGCAGGATTGTTATGGCTTTCAGAGGGCTTTCCTTTTATGATGCCAGGCGTTGGGGCGTGATCAACGCAATTGAAGACGGCGGTGGAAGAACGGGTGCTGTCGTTGTGGACAACTCGGGGAAAGTCAATGTCAATGCAACCATCAATTATAATTTCATTGACTATTGGCATGTACCAGACAACGAACTTGTCTATAACCCACCTGCCGAGGGAAGTGCGGAGGTGAAGAACCCCTCAGGACAGTAGGAAAAAGCGGAAGCTTCTAAGAGGGATGGTCTTTTTTGAAGATCATCCCTCTTTTTATGTTGGGGTGAACCATTATTCAGGTTTCCAACGCGATAAAATGCTCCCAGCCGTTAAATAATTACTTTTGCGCATGACGCCCAAAAATGACCTGTTTCTGCGAGCCTGCAAAGGACTGCAAACTTCCCGTTCGCCGGTATGGCTGATGCGACAGGCTGGTCGAATACTTCCGGAATACAGAAGGGTTCGTGCCCTTGCAAAAGATTTTAAAACGCTGGTAAAAACTCCTGAGCTGGCAACAGAAGTTACCCTTCAGCCTGTCGATATCCTTGGAGTTGACGCGGCGATTATCTTTTCTGATATCCTCGTCATACCAGAAGCAATGGGGTTGAACTATGAAATGAAGGAAAATAACGGGCCGACATTTCCCCGTCGGATTGCGTCCGTGGCCGATCTTAATACACTTCACGTAGCGGAAGGAGAAGAACTCGATTATGTTCTTCAAGCAATCAGGCTGACCAAAAAGGCATTAAATGAAAAGGTGCCTTTGATCGGTTTTGCCGGTGCGCCCTGGACGATCTTTTCATATATGATTGAGGGCAAGGGAAGCAAGACATTCAGTCTTGCCAAAAAAATGCTCTACACCCAGCCGGATTTTTCACACCAGCTGCTTCAAATGATTACGGCGAGCACGATCAATTATCTGAAGGCACAAATCAATGCGGGCGCGGACGTGGTCCAGATATTCGATTCATGGGCCGGAATATTGTCGCCCGCACAATACACGGAGTTTTCGCTTAAGTACATTTCGCAGATCTGCGATTCGATCAGCGGGGTCCCCAAGACAGTATTTGCCAAGGGAGCTTTTTTCGCAAGAGCAGAAATGAACAATCTGAATTGCGAAGTCATTGGACTCGATTGGAATATGGGGATTGCGGAAAGCCGGACGCTGATGCCAGATAAGACCCTGCAAGGTAACCTGGACCCGTGCGCCCTTTACGGCTCGTTCGAAGATGTGAAACGAGAAACCAAAAAAATGCTAAATGCATTCGGTCCGCACCGCCACATTACTAACCTAGGACATGGACTCTATCCCGACACGGAAGTTGATAAGGTGAAGTGTTTTATTGACACAGTAAAGGGGCAGGAATAGATGCAAGCTTCAAGCCACAAGCTTGCAGCTTGTGGCTATTCCCTCAGCATGCGCAGCAACGTTGAAAGCCTTGCTTTCAACTGCCTCCGATCAACTATAAAGTCAAGAAAGCCATGCTCCAACACGAACTCGGCACTTTGGAAATCTTTTGGCAGGTCTTTACCGATAGTCTCCCGTATAATACGGGGTCCCGCAAACCCGATAAGCGCCCCGGGTTCAGCAATGTTAAAGTCCCCCAACATTGCGTAGGAGGCTGTTACCCCACCCGTTGTGGGATCAGTTAACAACGAAATGTATGGAATGCGCGCCTGATCGAGCAGTGCAATCTTGGCGGAAGTTTTCGCCATTTGCATCAATGAAAGTCCCGCCTCCATCATGCGGGCTCCGCCTGAACGGGAGATCATAAGAAATGGCTTCTTGTGTTTCAGGCTATGGTTCATCGCCCGGGCAATTTTTTCCCCCACAACGGAACCCATAGAGCCACCGATGAAGCTGAAATCCATGCACCCAATAGTAATGTCTATCCCCCCCATCTTGCCGTAGGCAGTACGGATAGCATCTTTTAGCTGAGCTTTCTCCTGCGTCTCTTTAATTCTCTTGGGGTACGGTTTGGTATCAACGAAGGTCAAGGGATCCGCTGATTCCATATTGGCATCAAGCTCTGTGAACTTGTTGTCATCGAAAAGTACCTCGAAATACTCCTCCGACCCGATGCGGACGTGATAATCTTCATCGGGCACAACGTAGGAATTGTTCTTTAGTTCGCGGGTATGAACAATCTTTCCCGCGGGCGATTTAAACCATAGTCCATCCGGTACTTCACGTTTTGACTCTGTCGGAGTAAGAATTCCCTTGTCACTGCGTTTGAACCAAGACATAGCTGAAACTTTATGAAAAATAAAAGCCGTTGCTGTAGAAGCAACGGCCGGGAGAAGACTTTTTATGCCACATCAATCGCCTTGTCGAGATAGACATCCTGAATGGCATTCAGGACATTGACGCCATCTTTAATTGTGCGTTGAAAGGCCTTGCGGCCGGAAATCAGACCCGTACCACCTGCGCGTTTATTAATTACGGCAGTACGAATTGCGTCCGCAAGATCGCTGTCGCCCTTGGATTCACCGCCCGAGCTGATCAACCCGGCACGCCCCATGTAGCAGTTAGCCACCTGGTAGCGGCACAAATCTATCGGATGGTCACTTGTTAACTCGGTGTAGATGCGTTCATCCAGCTTTCCATAACTGCTACCACCGGTATTAAGCGCCTTATAACCCCCATTGTTGGTAGCAAGCTTCTGTTTGATAATGTCAGCTTGAATAGTTACTCCCAGGTGATTCGCCTGACCGGTTAAGTCAGCGGATACGTGGTAATCAATGCCACCCACCTTAAAGGCGTTATTGCGTGTATAGCACCAAAGTATCGTAGCCATACCTAATTGACGGGCGCGGGAGAACGCCTTAGAAACTTCAACGATCTGCCGCGTTGCATCGTCGGATCCGAAGTAAATAGTAGCGCCCACTGCGACAGCGCCAAGATTCCACGCGTCGTCGACAGATCCAAACATGATCTGCTCGGCCTTGTTCGGATAAGTAAGTAGTTCGTTGTGATTAATCTTTACAATGAAGGGTATCTTATGCGCATATTTTTTGGCAACTATTGCCAATGCACCAAATGTGGTAGCAACGGCATTACACCCTCCTTCAATCGCAAGCTTCACGATGTTATCCGGATCAAAATAGGAGGGGTTCTTTGCGAAAGAAGCGCCCGCACTGTGTTCGATTCCCTGATCGATGGGAAGTATCGACAGAAACCCCGTATTGGCGAGCCGGCCTGCGCCATACAGTGCCTGTAAACTACGCAGTATCTGCGGACTGCGGTTACTCTGTATGAAGATTCTATCTACAAAATCCGGGGCGGGTAAGTGAAGCTGTTCCTTGGGAATGGTCTTGCTTTTATGATTCAGGAGGTAGTCGGCTTCCTTTCCAAGAAGCTCAGGAATATTTCTTGTCATAAGAGGATTTTTATGCGAGGGAATCGTATTTCTATACTTTCTCTCTGATGCGTGCAGCCTTGCCTTGTTTGCCCTTCAGGTAATAGAGCTTAGCCCTTCGTACGCGGCCTGTCTTGAGAACTTCAATCTTGTCGATGCTGGGTGAAATGATCGGAAAGATACGTTCGACACCAACGCCGTTCGATACTTTCCGAACAGTGAAAGTTTCACCGCTTCCGCCGCCGCCTTTGCGCTGAATAACGGTTCCCTGAAACTGTTGAACACGTTCTTTATTCCCTTCTTTAATTTTAACGTGGACATTCACTGTGTCTCCTGGATGGAATTGAGGAAGATTTTCGCGGGTTTTAGCAAATTCCTGCTCTACTAGCTTAATAAGGTCGGCCATAACACGAAGGTTTGAAAATTGGATTGCAAATGTATGCAAAGAATTTATATTAGGGAAATCGGATCTGACAATGTTAGCATTTATGACATTTTCAAATATTCTCCAGTAGCCCGGGTCGCCTGTCTTGAGTCCTTTCCAGGGCCTGTGCATGACGCCAGGTTTCAATATTGGCCTGATGACCAGACAAGAGCACTTCGGGAACCCGCCATCCCTTGTACTCCGCAGGGCGTGTATAGACCGGAGGTGCTATAAGATTATCCTGAAAGGAGTCACTAAGTGCCGAGGTTTCGTCGGATAGAACCCCTGGTATCAGCCTGATAACGGCGTCGGCAATTACGGCGGCAGCCAGCTCGCCGCCCGAAAGCACGTAATCGCCTATACTGATTTCACGGGTTACCAGGTGCTCGCGGACCCGCTCATCAACGCCTTTATAATGGCCGCAGAGCAGGATAAGGTTCTTTTTGAGGCTCAAGGCATTGGCCAAAGGTTGTGTTAACCGTGTACCATCCGGACTGGTATAAATAATTTCATCGTAGAAGCGTTGCGCCTTCAGTTGAGAAATGCAGTTGTCGATAGGTTCGATCATCATTACCATTCCGGCCCCTCCGCCAAAAGCGTAATCATCAGTCGTCCGGTGTCTGGTGGTCGCATATCCACGAAGGTCAACAATATTTATCTCGACCAATCCCTTTGCCTGTGCGCGCTTAAGTATAGAGTCCGAAAAAGGGCTCTCGATAAGCTTCGGGAGACAGGTGATTATGTCGATATGCACGATTCGGCGTTGTAAGATCTAAATATCCAAAAAACCATCCGGAAGATTCACGCTGACTTGTTTTTTGGTTTTGTTGATGCTAATGATAAACGGGCTGTTAACAGGTATCAATATTTCCTTACCGGCGTGATCCACCACCAGCAGGCGATTTCCACCGGCCAGCGTAACGTCGGTAACTTTTCCGAGCTCGCCGGCGGCAGCGTCAACTACCTGAAAATCGAACACTTCGTCATCATAGAACTGCCCGCGTCCCTTTTTTGGACGGGCACTTTTGTCAAGATACACCGATTTTCGCACGAGCTTCGCCGCGTCATCGACTGTGTCTACATCTTCAAACTTGACAAAAATCTTGGCTCCCTTTGGCGAGATAGCAGTGAGGAAATAGGGAACGATGCGCCCATCGTCTTGCAAATACATTATCTTCAATCCAGCGAGGTCGGGAGGGGACTGATCCAGCACGATCGTTACTTCACCTCTCAGGCCGTGAGTCTTTTGGATGAATCCAACTTTGAAGTATGAGTCCGCAACCATTGTTTACGTGTGGCTTGTAGAAAAAAAATGCCAACGCATGGAAATGCATTGGCATATAAGGTGTCATCTGGTGATTATGCCTGCTCTGTCGGTTCGGCCTCAGTAGTTGGAGCTGCTTCACCTTCCACTGGCGGAGTCTGCACAGCAGCCTGGGCTGCAACTTCCGCCTTCTTGCGAATGGCTTCTGTACGTGCCTCCTTGATCTTGGTCTCGGCAGCCTTCCTCGCCTTGGCGATAGATTCTTTTGACTGCGTAGCCTGATCTCGCTTGCCTTCCACCTTGGCGGTCTTTTCATTTACCCAATCCGCCAACTTTGCGTCAGCCTGATCCTGTGTCAATGCCCCTTTGATCACGCCGATCTGAAGGTGCTTCTTCAACATTACGCCTCTATAGGACAGCATAGCCTTCACCGTGTCGGTGGGCTGTGCGCCATTCATTAACCATTGGAAAGCTTTGTCATCATTTAAATTGATAGTCGCTGGTACCGTCACGGGATTATAAGTACCGATTTTTTCAATAAAGCGACCATCCCGTGGTGCTCGGGCGTCTGCCACGACCACATCGTACATTGCAAGCTTTTTACGCCCTCTGCGGGCCAATCTGATTTTAACCATTACTAGCTGTGTTTAATGTTTGGATCTCGTCCGTTTTTTAAAGTCTGCAAAGCTAAGGGATTTTTCGTCCCCCGCAATTGTTTGTCACCGTCAGATGCTGCCGAACCGGCTCCTGAAATTATATATTTGTTTAAGCGAGTAGTCAATTTTTTAATTTTATATCGCTTCCCTACATTTGCGGGACTATTTAAAGAGATGGATAATTACTCATATATATCGAATGCAGACGTCGGATATCTTGACCAGCTTTACAAGAATTACAAAAAGGATCCGGCTTCGGTTGACCCTACGTGGCAGAAGTTTTTCGAGGGTTACGATTTCTCTGCGCAACGTTATGGCAAAGAAGGCAATGGCGCAAAAACCGACGACAGTTTATCGATCAAGGAGACTCAGGTACGCAACTTGATTTTTATATACCGTTCCTTCGGACATTTGAAATCGCAGACCAATCCCGTACGCGAGCGCAGAAATCACCACGTTAACTTCGACCATAAAAATGTGGGGCTGACAGACGCGGATCTCGATGTAGAATTTGACGTGGGCGCCGAAATCGGCATTGGCAAAACCACGCTCAAGAAGATCATCGAGAAATTAAAAACGGTTTATCTCGGCCCCATCGGCTTTGAATACAATTTCATACGCAACGATGCAATTCGCCAGTGGTTTTTTCAAAAGTGTGAACAGGAATATTTTACCTACAACCCCAGCCTTGAAGAGAAGAAAGGAATTTTAACAAAACTGAATGAAGCAGTAGTATTCGAGAATTTCCTGCATACGAAATTTCTTGGACAAAAGAGGTTTTCGCTGGAGGGTGGGGAGAATACGATTCCCGCGCTGCAGACAATCGTAAACACCGCTGCCGAACTTGATATAAAGGAGATTGTTATCGGCATGGCCCACCGTGGCCGCCTCAACGTGCTTTCCAATATTCTCGGAAAGACCTACGAGCAGATCTTTACGGAATTTGAAGGCAACGTGAACCCTGATCAGACGATGGGCGATGGTGACGTAAAATACCACCTTGGCTATTCAAGTCATATCAAGACGCCATCCGGAAAAAAAATCTATCTTAAATTAACTCCTAATCCATCGCACCTTGAGGCGGTCGATCCTTTGGTGATCGGCTACACGCGTGGCCAGATCGACGATGAATACAAAGGCGATCTGACGAAGGGCATGGCTATCCTGATACATGGCGACGCTGCCGTCGCCGGGCAGGGTATTGTATATGAGTTGCTCCAGATGTCTGGTCTGCCCGGGTACACAACAGGCGGCACAATACATTTTGTCATTAACAATCAGGTCGGCTTCACGACAGACTATGACGACGCGCGCACCAGTATATATTGTACCGACCTTGCCAAGATCGTTGATGCACCAGTGCTTCACGTAAATGGGGATGATGCAGAAGCGGTAAGCTTTGCTTCCAAGCTCGCTGTGGAATACCGCCAGAAATTCCAGCAGGATATATTTATTGATTTGCTTTGCTACAGGCGTCATGGTCACAATGAAAGCGATGAGCCGAAGTTCACGCAACCCAAGCTTTATAATATTATTGCTAAACACGAGAACCCGCGCGAGATCTATGTGAAAAAGCTTGTTGAACGTGGGGATGTTGACGCCGCCCTGGCGGATGAAATGGATAAGAATTTCAGAAATCAGCTTCAGGACCGGTTGAACGAAGTGAAGCAAAAACCCCTTCCTTACAAGCCGCAGAAAATGGACGAGGAGTGGGATCAGATGCGATGGGCTAAACCTGAGGATTTTGATAAATCGCCTGACACAGGCGTTAAAGAAAGCGTAATAGAGAAAATTGGTAAGGCGCTGAGCTCGATCCCCGAAGGGTTTAAACCCCTCAAGCAAATCGAAAAACTATTGAAGGATCGCAATGCTGCCTTCTTCGAATCAAAAATGTTGGGTTGGGCAGAAGCAGAATTATTGGCGTATGGCTCGTTGATTCTGGACAAAACTCCCGTCCGTATGTCCGGTCAGGATGTCCGTCGCGGTACCTTTTCCCATCGTCACGCCTATTTCTTCGACGCGAATACCAACGAACCATATTGCGCGCTCAAAAATCTCGACAAGGATCAGCACAGCTTCAGCATTTACAATTCGCTCCTATCCGAATTTGGTGTGCTGGGTTTCGAATATGGTTACGCCATGTCTTCGCCACGGGCGCTGGTAATATGGGAGGCTCAGTTTGGTGATTTCGTGAATGGTGCACAGGTGATCATAGACCAATTTATCTCCAGCGCTGAGTCAAAATGGCAACGCATGAACGGATTGGTGATGCTCCTGCCACACGGTTATGAAGGCCAGGGTCCGGAACATTCAAGTTGCCGGCCTGAGCGATTCTTGCAGCTGTCAGCTGAGTATAATATGGTCGTCTCGAACCCGACAACCCCGGCTAACTTCTTCCACCTGCTAAGGAGGCAGGTTTCATGGTCATTCCGTAAACCCTGTGTGGTTTTTTCTCCGAAATCATTACTGCGCCATCCTGCCGTTATTTCTCCGATCAAGGATTTCAGTATGGGATCATTCCTGGAAGTCATAGACGATGCCACAGTGTCAGCGAAAGACGTTAAGCGTGTTGTCTTGTGTTCGGGAAAGATCTATTATGATCTGGCGGAAGCGCAGGCCAAGAAAAAAATTAAGGATACGGCCGTCGTGAGGATGGAACAATTGCATCCTTTCCCTGAAAAACAATTAAAGGCGGTATTGAAAAAGTATAAGGACGCGAAACTCGTTTGGGCGCAGGAAGAGCCTGCCAACATGGGATGTCTGTCCTACATGCTTCGCATGATGCCAAAATATCCTCTTGAGGTTATCTCCAGGAAAGCAAGTGCTTCGCCTGCAACCGGATTTATGAAGATTCACAAAGCAGAACAGGAAAAAATTGTAAACAGAGCATTTGAAATATAAACGGGCCGACAAGCAGGTAAGCGCTGCTTCCTGAATATTGTAGGCTCAACGTCTATAATCTTATTCTATAATCTTTTAAGGGAATGGCAATTCAAATTAAGGTACCGGCAGTCGGTGAATCAATCACAGAAGTCACGATCGCTAACTGGTTAAAAAAAGACGGCGATACGGTAAAGCTTGATGAAGTGATCGCAGAGCTCGAGTCAGACAAGGCAACTTTCGAGCTCACGGCCTCAGGCGCTGGCGTATTGAAGATAATGAAACCTCAGGGTGCCACGGTTCCTATCGGTGAGGTCTTGTGCGAAATTGAAGCAGGTGCGTCCGGTTCATCCGCACCTGCTGCTGCCGAACCTGCGGCTTCAGCACCACCAGCTCCGGCAGTTCCCACTCCACCCGCTGCGCCCGTGCCGGCAGCTAACGCGAAGGCTGCTGGCGGTGTAAAAGAGATGAAAGTACCCACGGTGGGCGAATCCATTACGGAGGTGACAATCTCCACCTGGTTAAAAAAGGATGGTGAGCAGGTAGCAATGGATGAGATAATTGCCGAAGTAGAGTCCGACAAGGCAACGTTTGAGCTACCGGCAGAAGCAACAGGCATATTGCGTATCGTTGCGAAGGAAAAGGAAACACTGCCCATCGGGGGACTTATCTGCAAAATAGAAATTGCTGAAGGCGCTGCGCCCACGGCCCCTGGCAGGTCCGCAGAAGAGCCAGCTGCTGCCGGCGATAAATCATACGCCAGTGGCCACCCATCCCCCGCAGCAGCAAAGATACTCGATGAGAAGGGACTGCAGTCAGGACAGGTGCAAGGTAGCGGCGTAGGCGGGCGTATCACAAAGGATGACGCGCAGAAGACGCAGCCCGCAGCGGCAGCGAAGCCTGCCGATACCGGCCCCAAGGCGCCAGCAGCTGCGCCCGTCATTTCTGCCGGCGTGACCAGAGCGGTGAGAAGCGAAAAGATGACCTCGCTGCGCAGAACGATCGCAAAGAGACTGGTGGCGGTTAAGAATGAAACCGCTATGCTCACAACCTTCAATGAGGTTGATATGAAGCCGATCATGGATATGCGCTCGAAGTACAAAGATCAGTTCAAGGAAAAATATGGTGTCGGCCTGGGCTTTATGTCGTTCTTTACGAAAGCCGTGTGTGCCGCGCTGAAGGAATTCCCTGCGGTGAATGCATCCATTAATGGAGACGAAATCGTGTATCACGATTATTGTGACGTGTCAATTGCGGTCTCAACGCCGCGCGGCCTGGTGGTTCCTGTAATCAGAAACGCTGAATCATTAAGCTTCGAACAGATAGAAAGTGAAGTAGTCCGGCTTGCCACCAAAGCGAGAGATGGGAAATTGTCCATTGAAGAGATGACCGGGGGAACGTTTTCGATCACCAACGGCGGCGTATTTGGATCTATGCTTTCCACCCCGATCTTGAATCCACCCCAGTCAGCGATCCTGGGAATGCACAATATTGTGGAGCGGCCAATCGCCAGAAAAGGCGAGGTAATTGTTCGTCCAATCATGTTTGTGGCCTTATCATATGATCACCGCATTATCGACGGAAGGGAATCCGTGAGTTTCCTCGTCCGTGTCAAAGACCTGCTGGAAGATCCGGGAAGATTGATACTTGGCATATAGCCAGGCTGACAATGTGATAACAGCAATTATTTATTCGAAAACAGATTTATCATGCAATACAACGTAACCGTTATTGGATCAGGCCCCGGGGGATACGTAGCGGCTATACGCTGCGCGCAGCTCGGGTTCAAAACGGCCATCGTGGAGAAATATGATACGCTTGGCGGCACCTGTCTGAACGTGGGATGTATACCGTCGAAAGCAATGTTGGATTCTTCCGAACATTTCATCAATGCCAAAACACATTTCAAGGAGCATGGTATAGATATCCCGGAGCCCAAAGTGAACTTTGGGCAAATGGTCGACAGGAAACGGGGCGTGGTGAAGGCGAACGTTGACGGGATAGCCTTCCTGATGAAGAAGAATAAAATCGATGTTCATACCGGAATAGGGTCCTTTGTTGATAAGAACACAATTAAGGTTACCGCGACTGATGGCAAGGAAACAACTCTGACGACAGAAAAAGTCATCATCGCGACCGGATCGAAACCGACTCCACTGCCATTTGCCTCATTCGACAAAAACCGAATCATATCAAGTACGGAATGTCTGGAGCTGAAAGACATCCCCAAACACCTCATAGTAATCGGCGGCGGTGTGATCGGAATGGAGCTTGGATCAGTATATGCACGCCTGGGTTCTAAAGTGACAGTGGTAGAGTTCCTTGACAACCTGATACCCACCATGGATGGTACGATGGGCAAGGAATTACTGAAGGTGGCAAAGAAGCTTGGAATGGAATTTTACCTGGGTCATAGGGTTTCTGCAGTACAAAATCGCGGAGACGATGTCTTCGTAAAAGCGGAAGGTAAAGACGGTAAAGGCATAGAACTTACAGGCGATTATTGCCTCGTGAGTATTGGCCGTCGGCCCTATACGGAAGGTCTTGGTTTGGATAAGGTAGGAATTCAGTTGGAGAAGGGACAAGTTCCTGTAGATGAACACCTGAAAACGACTGTGGATAACATTTATGCGATTGGCGATGTGGTAAAGGGAGCAATGCTTGCCCACAAGGCAGAAGAGGAAGGAGCATTTGTCGCAGAGCGATTGGCAGGGCAGAAGCCACATATTCACTACCTGCTTATACCGGGTGTTGTCTATACGTGGCCGGAAGTAGCGAGTGTTGGTTATACCGAAGAGCAGTTGAAGGCGAATTCCACTCCTTATAAAGTTGGCACCTTCCCTTATAAAGCTTTGGGTCGTGCCCGGGCAAGCATGGACACGGATGGACTTGTAAAAGTTTTGGCCGACAAGGCAACGGATGAAATTCTGGGTATGCACATCATCGGGGCGAGGGCCGCGGACATGATTGCTGCTGGTGTCACGGCCATGGAGTTCCGAGCATCGGCAGAAGACGTATCACGCATGTCACATGCACATCCGACGTATATGGAAGCCGTGAAGGAAGCCTGTCTGGCGGCAACAGCCAACAGGCCTATTCATCTTTAGGCAAGCCGGCGATCGAGGCTCTTTTATACACCCCCCTTTTTCTGAGTACGTACTGAATATATGAGCGCATCATCAACGCTATAACGATAGGGATAAGCGCCGTATTGAGTTGTTGCGGGAGGAAAGACCATCCGACCAGAATCGCCAACTGCAATATGGATGTCAGCAAAAAGTAGTGTTTCAGCCACGGAGGATTTTTAATAAACGCGAAAACGGCAATAAAGTGAGTTGGTAACGCCCATAAGAGATTCATATTATTTGCTGCAGCTTTATGGTCTGTGAGAAACCATAGCATCAATAACACAATCCCGAGCAGTCCGGCTGTTCCAAAAAGTAAGACATCAAACCATGCTGAGATGTCCTGATTTCTGAAATCACGAGCGCAAAGCACGAGCGCTATAAGCGCCACCACACCAAAAACATATAACGGATGCGGCAAACCCGACACTTTTTCGGGTTTTGATTCATAGACGATCTTTTTCTCCTTGATCATTGGTGTTGTGGTGCTGTCATTCCAAATGGTCGCATGGTCAAAACCGGATTCCAGATATGCCGGAAGGAACATATATTCATAGGGTGTCGCTATTTTATCCATCGGCATACCAAGTCCGATGTCTATGCCAAGATCTCCCCAGGGCTGTTCGATTAAATAAATGTCGGTGAGCTGTCGGATAGAATAATCAGTGGTGATGTAGGACCCATCGAATTTGACATCCTTATCAAGCACTTTTGCAAAAACATCGCGTACCCGGGTTGCACAATTATCATAAAAATAATCATAGCGATATGACCTGTTTTCGGGAAGTGCATTCCATAAAAGGAAGTCGTAGACCCTTTCTTTTTGCGAAGCTGTCAGGTTAAGTATTTGCTCGTGTATGAACCGGTTATCCTCGATATAAGAATTCTTGAATTGCTGATAGTCGTATGCGCCAAGAAGATAGTAGTTATATCCGCGGGCAAAGTTCAGATAGAAATTTGGCTGATTAAAATCGAACACTCCGTAGTTAAAAACGTAGTCAAAGCCGGCTACCGGATCCATCACTCTGATGGCGCTATGGCCGAAGGCGAAATAGACAGCCTCGTGGAATGGCCCGCAGGTTATAATGGAGATCGTTGCCTCCTCAGATAATTTCTGACTGATACCATTTCCATACATGAAGGTGCAGAACAAAAAAATAATGCTTTTCTTCATATGCATTCAATATGTGCGCAAGATAAGCCTCTTTCCATATCCCTAATGTCGGATTTGTGATTACTTTGTGGACGCATGGCTGCGAACATCAAAGACAATTTAAACTTACTGTCAAAGAGCTCCTACTCCAGGATTGTTAATGCCACGCGAATCTTCACGAGCTACCAACTTGCGCGAAGGACCCTGAACCCCGTGATGAGCGGTCTGCCAGTCAGCATTTCGTTCGAGCCCACGACCTCGTGCAACCTTCGTTGCCCGGAATGCCCCAGTGGGTTGCGCGCCTTCACGCGCCCCACAGGAATGCTGAATCCCGAATTATTCCGGCACGTAATTGATCAGCTTGCTTCCACGTTGAGTTATCTCACATTTTACTTTCAAGGCGAGCCGTTCCTCCATCCTCACTTTCTGAAGATGGTGAAGTACGCGTCCGCAAAAGGCATTTATACAGCGACATCCACAAATGCACATTATCTGAAGGAAGATATCGCAGAAGAAACCGTTGCATCAACGCTGGACCGGCTGATTATTTCTATTGATGGAACGACACAGGATACTTATCAGTCATATCGTGTAGGCGGGACGTTGGACAAGGTGATTGAAGGCACAGAACGGATTATCCGGTGGAAAAGGAAAATGAAATCGGCGACACCTCACGTTGTTTTTCAGTTTCTTGTTGTCAAGCCGAACGAACATCAGATCCCCGAGGTGTATGCGCTTGCAAAAAAAATGAAGGTCGATGAGGTTGTCTTGAAGACCGCGCAAATTTACGACTATGCGGCCGGCTCGGACTTAATCCCCACCCAGGAGCGTTACGCGCGGTATCGAAAGACCTCCGGTGGCTCTTATGAGATCAAGAACAAATTGTTAAATGAATGCTGGAAAATGTGGCAGAGCTGTGTGATCACCTGGGATGGAAAAGTGGTGCCGTGCTGCTTCGACAAGGACGCGCACTTTGTGCTGGGCGATGTCAAAGCGCAGGCCTTCGCTGAGATCTGGAATGGCGAAAAATACCATGATTTTAGAAGCTCGTTGTTTCGTTCGCGGAGTGCGATTGAAATGTGCAAGAACTGCACGTCAGGTAGAATTTGGTGATTTAGTCGCTCGGCGGACTGAAAGGCGGTCTGCTAAAGTGGTTATAATAAAGGGAGCGACTCATGATAGTCTCAAACCTTATACCTACCCTTCAGCTCCGCCTCGATCTTCGCAAAATCTACAGCCCCGCATTTGCTGCAGCCTGAAGCACAGCCCGCTTTAGACTGAAAGCTCTTATAGACAAGCCGGCCAACGTAATAGATGGCTCCCACGAAAATCAATAGTACAAGAATCTGTTGTAGCATGAGGACAAAAATACGGATTTGAATTCCTAACGCACAATGGGGCGCATTTAATTTCCCGCCTGCCACCCGGCCGGGCAGCCCCAAACCGAGGTTCAAAAAAGCAAAAAAGTATCTCAAATAAAAAAGGCCCCTCAATTTGAAGGGCCTGTGCATTATTCAAAGACTTAAAATCTACTTCTTGTTTTCATTCACTTCTTCATACTCAACATCTGAAACGTTGTTGGGATCCGCTCCTGCCGCTTCACCCTGCGGTCCGGCGCCAGCACCGGGAGCGCCAGCGCCACCTTCACTTGCGCCAGATGCGTACATCTCGCCCGAGGCGGCCTGCCATGCAGCGTTAAGTGTGGCTACTGCAGCATCGATTCCGGCGATGTCCTGACTCTTATGTGCAACTTTCAGCTTCTCCAATCCGCTTGTGATAGCACTCTTGTTTGTCTCAGAAAGCTTGCTGCCGAATTCCTTCAGTTGCGATTCGGTCTGGAATATCAAGGTATCTGCCTGATTGACCTTTTCTACAGTCTCCTTGGCCTTCTTATCCGTTTCCGCATTCGCTTGAGCCTCTTGTTTCATCTTTTGGATCTCGGCATCAGTAAGTCCCGACGAAGCCTCAATACGGATCTTTTGCTCTTTACCCGTTCCAGTATCCTTTGCAGACACATGAAGTATACCATTTGCATCGATATCGAACGTCACTTCCACTTTGGGTATTCCCCTTTGTGCAGGGGGTATACCATCGAGATGGAACCTGCCGATGCTTCTGTTATCTTTCGCCATCGGACGTTCACCCTGCAACACATGTATTTCAACCGAAGGCTGATTGTCTGAAGCCGTGGAGAATACTTCCGATTTTTTCGAAGGTATGGTTGTGTTGGATTCGATCAGCTTGGTAAAAACACCACCGAGCGTTTCGATACCCAAAGACAAGGGTGTTACATCCAGAAGTAATACGTCTTTGACTTCACCGGTCAATACACCACCCTGGATCGCAGCACCAATGGCCACGACTTCATCCGGGTTAACACCTTTGGATGGTTTCTTACCGAAGAATTTTTCGACTTCATCAACGATGCGGGGGATACGCGTTGATCCACCCACCAATATGACTTCATCAATTTGAGATACGTTGATGCCCGCATCAGCTACTGCCTTCTTGCAAGGTTCCAGCGTTCTGCGCACAAGGTCATCGACCAATTGTTCAAACTTTGCACGGCTGAGCTTTTTCACAAGGTGCTTAGGCACGCCGTCTACAGAAGTAACATATGGAAGGTTAACTTCTGTTTCCATGGAGCTTGACAACTCGATCTTTGCTTTTTCAGATGCTTCTTTCAGACGCTGAAGTGCCATAGGATCCTTCCGGAGGTCTACATTTTCTTCTTTCACGAATTCATCAGCCAGCCAGTTCATGATGCGCATATCGAAGTCGTCACCACCGAGGTGAACATCACCATTGGTAGACTTTACTTCAAATACCCCATCACCTAATTCCAACACAGAGATGTCGAACGTTCCGCCACCAAGATCATATACTGCGATCTTCATGTCATGGTTCTTCTTGTCAAGACCATACGCCAACGCAGCGGCTGTAGGTTCGTTAAT
>JANNPM010000393.1:0-4842 GCA_031400145.1 Chryseolinea sp.
CCAGGGAGGGCATTTAAACCGTGTATTGCCGGTGGTGTACGCCTGCGAGAGGAGCTCCGTCATACCATACTCCGAGCATATCGACGTTACAGCGAAAGCTTTTGTCAGCTTATCGTGCAAATCAGCACGGGTGAGTTCAACGCGGCGCCCTTTCATGCCGCCTGTTTCAACAATAAGCGCATCCATCTTGCAAGGATGACTTTCTGCCAGATCGAGCAATGCGAAGGAAACCCCCCAAAGTATGACTTCAGCCTCATTATCCTGAGATTGAAGGTCGCTGAGTAACCTGTCGACGTCATTGAGGTAGAAGCCGGAAGGTGCCCACCGGCTCATCTTGATGAAGTGGTCCATCATCGAAATCAGTGACGAACCCTTTCGCTCAAGGTAGGAAGGCAGCAATGCCATAAACTGAAATTCCTTTACCGGACCAAAAAAGAATTCAAAACAACGTTCGGTATTCCGTAGATAGAAATCTAAATCTGGCACATAATGACGACTTGGGTAGTCCGAGGTAATACCACTACTCGTAAATACAATCTCAGGATCCCATGGTCCTGTTTGAATGGTATGGAACTTGAAAAAAGAAATTGGCAAAAAAGGGATCTGTTCGAGTGTCAAGACACTGGAAATGTCTATCCCCAAATGACTGATGAAAGTGCGATAGACAGGATTGTGTTGTGCCTGGAAGCGGAATACCGTTAATGCAATATCGGTGAATGAAGAAGCGTTTACGGTATATATTTGTGACGTAAAACTATTGAAAGTCTCCAAGCGTTACTTAACTTAAGCAGTTCAAAGGTACAGATGAAAGTTATAAAAGGTCTTTTTTTATTCGGAATTTCGGTGTTGGTGACGGGCTGTTTTGATCCTCCGGACTTTTCCGTGGTACCAGCAATAGATTTTGTCAGAATCAGATTTGCTGAAGGCACTCAGGAGTCTCCGACTGACTCGCTGGTGCTTACCATTTCCTTTAAAGATGGAGATGGTGACCTGGGTCTTTCAGGTACGCTGGTGGATCATCTGGATGATCCGTACCACGACGTCTATTTTGGACTGGCCGAAGATGGGAATGTTGTCGAGCTTGCCAAAGAGACCAGATATTCTGATTTGCCCCAATTTTTGAAAGTTCCCGCTGGGACAGATGGCAAGCTTATCACGGTACGTACACTTGAAGACCCGGCGTACGCCAGCAAACTACCGCCATACGTGGATGACGTCACTTCATGTACAGACTACAAATTGCAAACTGTCTACGTGAGCGAAGAAGATTCCCGCATCTTTGACAACACATATCAGGAGATCGATACAATGTCGAATGCCGGCTTTCCAAAGGTTTTCGCAATTAAGGATATGTTTTATAAGCGGGATAACCCCCAGCATGACAACATTGAGGTTGAGTTTTGGGTGAAGGGCACGGGTAATGAATATACTTTGTTCGATTGGGAAAAGGAATATTGTGAGTCCGCATTCAACCAGAGGTTCCCTGAGCTGTCTGAAAAAACGGGGCCATTAGAGGGTAGTCTCACCTATGCACTTACCTCACTGGGCATCAAAGCAAACTTCAGCATAAAGACCTTAAAGCTTCGTATACGCATTCGCGACAGAGCATTTAATGTCAGCAACGATATTGAGACAGGCGACTTTACATTGGATAAGATTTGAGGGATTGCAAAGTTTCTCAGATAAAGAATGACCCGCTTAATACAACGATGGGAATTTCAAAGGGTCCGATTCGGCCATCATAGTGTATACTTTCTCAAATACGTCCTCAGGATTCGGCTTTGAAAAATAATCACCGTCGGACGCGTAAGCTGGTCGATGTTCCTTTGCCGTAATTGTTAACGGTTTGGAATCCAGGAAGGCATAGGCGTCCTGTACCTCCAACACCTGCTGCATCATGAAAGACGTCGCCCCCCCAGGAACGTCTTCATCCGCAAAAACCACCCGGCTTGTCTTACTCAGTGATTCCTTGATGGTATGATGAATATCGAAAGGGAGTAAGGTCTGCACATCGATCACCTCACAGGAGACGCCCTGGTCTTCCAACGCTTCTGCTGCTTCCATCACCACGCGGCACATAGAACCGTACGTAACGATCGTAACATCGGTGCCTCTTTTCAGAATCTCAGGAGCCCCGAGCGGTATCGTGAATTCTCCCACGTTGTCAGGCAGCTTTTCCTTTAGTCGATAGCCATTTAAACATTCAATGATAACACACGGGTCATCGGATTTCAGCATCGCGTTGTAGAACCCTGCTGCTTGTGTCATATTTCGCGGCGAGATTATAAACATGCCACGCAAAGAATGCACTAACATGCCGATCTGGGAACCGGCGTGCCATACACCTTCAAGACGGTGACCACGGGTACGTACGATCAACGGAGCCTTTTGGCCACCCTTCGTCCTATAATAAAGACATGCGAGGTCGTCTGACAAGGTGGGCAATGCATAGACCAGGTAATCGAGATATTGTATTTCAGCAATCGGCTTCAGCCCGCGCAGTGCCGTTCCAATTCCCTGGCCAACGATCGTGCATTCGCGGATGCCTGTATCCGTTACCCTTAGCTCACCATGCTTGGCCTGCAGCCCAGCGAAGCCCTGATTAACATCTCCTATCCTTCCCACGTCCTCACCAAATGCGAGGATCCGCGGATCGCGCGAAAGTGCCGCGTCAAAACATGCCTGCAGTATTTCTCTTCCATCCACCAGCGAAGAGCTGTCCGTGTAAACGGGATCGATTCTTTCAACCTTCAATGCAGACTCAACAGAATTGCTGACGATGTGTGAGCTATATCTGTCAACATTGTCTTCCGCAGCTTGCTTCAACCATCTCACAAGGTCTTGCCTTGCGTCAAATCTTTCGCCAGCCATCATGCGCAGCGACTGCCTTGCTGCACGCATTGTTTCAAGCCGTGTGGGATTAATGGCCTTGACGAGATCTTCACGTATTGAACGAATTTCCGCTCCTTTACTGCTTTGTCCAATTGCCCGTTCGAGCATGACAGCCACTGTGCGCTGATCGTTTCGGACGTCATCCATAAATGCTTTCCACGCCCGCTCCTTTGCTTGCTTGGCGGATTGTTTAGCTTCCTTCTCAATCGCATCTACCTCCTCCGGCAGAATAAGCACTTCATTAATGATCCACTCGCGCATCTTGGGAAGACAGTCGTATTCTGTCTCCCATGATAACCGTTCTTTTGACTTATAACGTTCATGGGATCCCGATGTAGAGTGGCCCTGGGGTTGTGTCATCTCCATGACATGAAACAACACCGGCACGTGCTCTTCGCGGCAGATCTTTTCCGCACGGTGATAGGCATCTATCAGCGCTGCGTAATCCCATCCGTTAACAGTAATGATCTCGAAGCCTTTCTCTGACTCGGAGCGTTGCAGCCCTGCCAACGCTTTGGAAATGCTATGCTTGGTGGTATGGTACTCCTGAGGTACTGATATTCCATAGTCATCGTCCCAGATGGATGTGAGCATAGGAACTTGGAGAACTCCTGCAGCGTTAATGGTTTCAAAAAACATTCCTTCAGATGTCGACGCATTGCCAATTGTTCCAAACGCGATTTCATTGCCATTCTTTGAAAGCTCTGTAAACCTATGAAGTTCCGGGTTATGGCGGAACAACTTTGACGCGTAGGCCAGCCCTAATAAGCGGGGCATCTGCCCGGCGGTTGGCGATATATCTGCGCTGCTGTTCTTCAACTCGGTGAGATTTTTCAGCATGCCATGCTCATCCAGCAGTCTTGTGGCGTAATGGCCGTTCATAAGCCTGCCTGCAGAGGCGGGATCTGCCTCCACACTCGTATGCGCATAAAGCTGCGCGAAATACTGTTGCACCGTAAGCTCGCCAATGGCGAACATGAAGGTCTGGTCGCGGTAGTATCCCGAGCGAAAGTCGCCTTTGCGAAAAACTTTGGCCATGGCGATTTGAGCTACTTCTTTTCCATCGCCGAAGATTCCAAATTTCGCCTTGCCCATAAAGACTTCCTTCCTTCCTATAAGGCTCGCTTCACGGCTTTCTACGGCGAGGCGATAATCAGCAAGAATCTCCTTGACCTTTGCCTGCGAAAATTTTATCCTTACCTCTCTTATTGCGCTCAAGATATCGGAGTTAAAGTAGACTGCACTTTTGATCAAAAATAGGCAACTGGCCGTCCATTTGCAATGGTGTATTAGCGTGCGCCAATTTGAGTGATAGTTCATTATTGCGAAGGCGCTCTTATATTAGCCACTTAAACAAAATCAAATGATCATCGGGGTGCCTAAGGAAATCAAGAACAACGAAAATCGTGTGGCCCTGACACCTGCCGGGACGCAGGAGCTTGTGAAGCGCGGACATACGGTATTCGTTCAGCAGACTGCAGGTAACGGAAGCGGATTTTCTGACGAAGAGTATTCCAAAGCTGGTGGAACAATACTTCCTGACGCTTCGTCGATTTTCGACCGCGCAGAGATGATCATGAAGGTCAAAGAACCGGTAGAATCGGAATACAACCTTATCAAACGGGATCAGCTCGTCTTCACTTATTTTCATTTTGCTTCCTACGAGCCGCTCACCAGGGCCATGATTGCAAGCGGAGCGATTTGCCTTGCATACGAAACAGTTGAACGCGCGGACGGCAGTCTTCCTCTTTTAATTCCCATGTCGGAAGTCGCCGGCAGGATGGCTATACAGGAAGGTGCGAAATATTTGGAGAAGCCGCTCAAGGGACGGGGAATATTGTTGGGTGGCGTTCCAGGTGTGCAGCCAGCCAAAGTGCTTATCCTAGGTGGAGGCGTAGTAGGCACCAATGCCGCAAAGATCGCTGCGGGTATGGGTGCCGATGTAACGAT
>JANNPM010000407.1:0-3677 GCA_031400145.1 Chryseolinea sp.
GTTTACGGTGCTGAAATGGTAGTCGATGGAAATAAAGAAACCTATTGGGCAACCGACGATCACGAAAAAACAGGGAATGTGGAAATTGATCTGGGTGAAAATAAATTGATCAGTTACGTACTAATTCAGGAATACATTCAACTGGGGCAACGCATTAAAGGTTTTTCAGTAGAAATTGAAAAAAACGGCAACTGGCAGGAAGTTGCCAAAGGAACAACTATTGGCTACAAACGCATACTGCGCATTGATCCACAGGAAGCACAAAAAGTCCGGTTGGTAATCACCGACTCCAAAGCTTGTCCGGTTATTTCAAACATAGCGGTTTTTTAATATGACAGGATGACACCTGACAGGCGATACAAAATTGTAAAAACAACACTTATTAGCGCCTGTTATAAGTCCTCTGTCGTATATATGTAGTTTGTATCTGTAAAATTGGCAAATTATGCTACTATTACCTGGCAAGAACCGCTTTGGCATAGTATCTGCTAACACTGGATGTCGAAATTAAAAACATATGTCAAACCAATTAAATAATTAGAAAATGGCAGATTTAAAAGGAAAGATCCTTGCAGGTAAAGTTCTTGTAATACCTAAGGAAGCAGAAAAGAAAACAGCTAGTGGAATTATTATTCCTGATTCAGCAAAGGAAAAACCACAAGCGGGTAAAGTAGCTCTGGTTGGTTCTCCTAAAAAAGATGAACCAATGGAAATCAGTGTTGGCGATATGGTATTCTACGGAAAATATTCGGGTACCGAGTTAACCATTGACGGAACTGATTACCTGTTAATGTCGCAAACCGATGTATTATTTGTTGCTGAATAAGGATTAATAACGATTAAAGAAAAATTAAAATGGCTAAAGAAATTAAATTCAATATCGAAGCTCGTGACCTTCTGAAAAGGGGAGTTGACAAATTGGCTGATGCTGTAAAAGTAACCCTTGGACCAAAAGGTCGCAACGTAGTTATTGAAAAGAAATTTGGTGCACCTCAGATCACCAAAGATGGTGTAACTGTTGCAAAAGAAATTGAATTTTCAAACGCATACGAAAACATCGGCGCGCAAATGGTGAAAGAAGTAGCCAGCAAAACCGGTGACGATGCAGGTGACGGAACAACTACTGCCACTGTTCTGGCACAATCAATTATTTCAGTTGGTTTAAAAAACGTTGCTGCCGGCGCAAATCCAATGGATTTGAAACGCGGAATCGACAAAGCTGTGATTAAAGTTGTTGAAAGCATCAAGAATCAGGCTCAGAATGTAGGCGATGACTTCAAGAAAATCGAACAGGTGGCCAAGATTGCTGCCAACAACGATAGCGAAATCGGCGCTCTGATTGCTGAAGCAATGGAAAAAGTGAACAAAGAAGGTGTAATTACTGTAGAAGCTGCCAAAGGAACCGAAACTTATGTTGACGTTGTTGAAGGTATGCAGTTCGACCGTGGTTATATTTCTCCTTACTTTATTACTGATGGCGAAAAAATGGCTGCTGATCTGGAACGCCCTTTCATCCTGATTCACGACAAGAAAATCAGCTCAATGAAAGACCTGCTTCCTATTCTGGAACAATCGGCACAAACTGGCCGTCCACTGTTAATCGTTGCTGAAGATGTTGACAGCGAAGCATTGGCTACTTTGGTTGTAAACCGCTTACGTGGTTCTTTGAAAGTATGCGCTGTTAAAGCTCCCGGATTTGGTGACCGCAGAAAAGAAATGCTTGAAGATCTTGCAGTTCTGACAGGTGGTGTAGTAATTACCGAAGAAAAAGGTATGAAACTGGAAGACACTACGCTGGAAATGTTGGGTCAGGCTGAAAAAATTACTGTCGACAAAGAAACAACTACTATTGTTGCTGGTGCAGGTGCTGAAGATACCATCAAGACACGTATTAACCAGATCAAAAAACAGATCGAAACAACAACTTCTGATTACGACAAAGAAAAACTGCAGGAACGTTTGGCTAAATTAGCCGGTGGCGTTGCTGTACTATATGTTGGTGCATCTTCCGAAGTTGAAATGAAAGAGAAAAAAGACCGTGTTGATGATGCTTTGCATGCAACCCGTGCTGCTGTTGAAGAAGGTATCGTTCCTGGTGGTGGTGTTGCTTACATTCGCAGCATTGCAGCTTTGGAAGGCATGACCGGCGAAAACGATGACGAAACCACTGGTATCGAAATCGTGAAACGCGCTATTCAGGAGCCATTGCGTCAGATTGTTTTCAACTCAGGAAAAGAAGGCGCAGTTGTTGTTCAGAAAGTAATGGAAGGTACAGGTGACTTCGGTTACAATGCACGCACTGATGTGTATGAAAACCTCTACGAAGCCGGTGTAATTGATCCTGCAAAAGTAACACGTATCGCCCTGGAAAATGCAGCTTCTATCGCTGGCATGTTCCTGACTACCGAATGTGTATTGGTTGATGAAAAAGAAGACAAACCATCTATGCCACCTATGGGCGGTGGAATGGGTGGCGGCATGGGCGGAATGATGTAATATCCGGCCTACCCTTCAATATAATAATTCAAAGCCCTCTTTCGGTTCTCCGGAAGAGGGCTTTTTGCGTTTGAAATTTGTTGACCACTCAAAATCATTCAATCCATCAATAGAATATTACATAGAGGCTTGGTCCTTTTTATTGGAACCTACCATTGGAATTAAATTTAAATCTTATGTGAATTCATTATAAAGCCATCTAGAAAGAAGCAGATACAACGTAGGTATAACGTACATACAACGTAGGTATAACGTAGATTATTCGTATATTTATGTTTAAGCTACGTTGTATGTACGTTATACCTACGTTGTATGTAATTACTCTGAAATGGCTTAAATAAGAGATGAATTAGGATTAGGGATCTGTATAAAATTAACAAGATTTTCAGTGGATAAGGTTTCCTTTAATGAAACTTTATTCATATATTTGTGATTAAGTCTATGAAAATACATTTGATTAAGAAACAATCGATTGAGGATTATATCCTGAAAAATGCTCGAAGCAAAGCATCTTTTGAAATATGGCTATCAATTGTAAGGAGAACTGATTGGAATGAACCAAATGATATAATTTCAACTTTTAATAGTGCTGATATACTTGGAAAGAGATCAGACAGAGTGATTTTTAACATAGGAGGGAATAACTATAGATTGATATGCAAATATCATTTTGGAAATATGAAAGTTCACTTATTCGTAAAGTGGATTGGAACTCATGCAGAGTATACAAAACTTTGCAATGAAGGGAAACAGTTTGATGTTGATTCATATTGATTAATGATTTAAGGATGATTGAAATGGAAACTTTAAAATTCACAATAATTAAGAGCAAAGAGCAATATGATAATTATTGCATCATACTTGAAGAATTGGTAATTCAAGATAAAAATCAAACTCAAGATGAAATTGAGTTGCTCACCTTATTAATTGAGAAGTGGGATAACGAGCATAATAGTTTAAATGACTCAGACCCAATTGAAATACTAAAATCATTGCTGGCTGAGCAGGATTTGAAATCAAAAGATTTGGTTGACATATTAGGATTAACAAAAGGAACAATCTCTAAGATTTTGAATTATAATAAAGGTCTTTCCAAAGATACAATTAGGAAACTTTCTGATTATTTCAAGGTATCACAAGAGACATTTAACCGTCCTTACAAATTGATAAATGAGGTTAAT
>JANNPM010000415.1:0-5096 GCA_031400145.1 Chryseolinea sp.
TTGACCAACTGAGTCCGCTTGACAAACGCCTCTTTTACCTCCGGATTGACAATAAGGTCAACATAGCGCATCCGGTAACGCTGTTCAGGGTCTGTGAAGGCATCATGACGAACAACGTTGCCCTGCCCGTCTGTCGTTTCCTTCACGACCGGCAGCGGCCTCAATGCCTTCGATAACACGGAAAAGCCCGTAACGTGTATGGAGATCTCTCCTGTCAGTGTCGTAAAGCCAAAGCCCGTTACGCCTATGATATCGCCGATGTCTAGCAGTTTTTTAAAGACAGTGTTGTATAGACTTTTATCTTCTGCCGGGCAGATGTCATCTCTCCTGATGTATATCTGGATCCGCCCTGTTTCGTCCTGCAATTCAGCGAAGGAGGCATTTCCCATGATCCTGCGGCTCATGATCCTTCCGGCGATCGAAATCTGGCGATAATCGCTCTTGTGGCGTTCATAATTCTGCAGAATTTCCTGCGCGGAAGCATTTACCTCGAAACGCTCAGCCGGATAAGGATTTATCCCCAGCTTTTGAAATTCTTCAAGGCTTTTCCGACGGAAGATCTCCTGCTCGCTAAGCTGCATAACTTAATTTTGGGCAAAAATACAGGAATTAGGCAGAGTGAAAAATGCTACGCCCTATTGGGAAGCCTTCCGTCTGTTCAATTCTTTCCTGATAAGGATGAGCTCACGACTGCTTTGCCCGGCAACGGACGTGTTCTCCGCCGCCCTTCGAAGCAAATAAGGCATCACTGAACGAACAGGTCCGTAAGGAACGTATTTTGCCACGCGATATCCTTTGTTTGAGAGGTTAAACGAAATGTTATCGCTCATACCGTATAATTGCGCAAACCATATCCGCTCATCGGTGGGATCAACTTTACGCAGCTCCATAAGCGTCGTGAGGTAGTGATTACTGTATTCGTTGTGCGATCCGCACATCAACGCTATAGCTTCGTGGTGTTGTATACAAAAGTCCAAACCCTCATCAAAGGCTTTGTCAGTAGCGGCCTTATCCGGGTGGATAGGACTCTCATACCCCATCACTTCGGCCCGTCCCCTCTCTTTCTCCATGTATGCGCCGCGTACGATCTTGGCGCCGAGGAAATAGCCGTCCCTGCCGGCACTGTAAAACGCCTGCTTTAGATTAGCGAGCCCGAGTACCCTGTAGAGCTGAAAGGTGTTAAAGACTATTGCCTTCTTCCTGTTATACAGCTTCATCATCTCATAAGCGAGCGCATCAATGGGATCTTGAATCCAGGTCTCCTCAGCATCGATTAATATCGGTATATTAAGCTCGTAAGCCCTTTGGCAAATGATAGCCACTCTCAACGCAAATGCACAAGAGAGACCGAACCATGAGATCCACGCTGCGATGTTGTATAACTTCATCAAGTATGTTCAGTGGCCCAATGAAGGCGAAGCGGGTGACTTTATCGTCGGAGTTATTGGGGACGAAAATGTATTCAATACCTTGAAGACATGGTATGATGGTAAGCCCAAGGGAAGCAAAAAGTATGTGATCAGGAAACTTGGTTCAGCCGGGGAAGCAACCGGATGCCAGGTTGTATACATTGGAAAAGCGAAAAACAGGGAGTTCGATGTAATTAAGTCCAGCATTACGGGTAAGTCTATCCTAACTATTACAGACGGTAACGGTATGGGCCTTAAAGGGAGTTGTATCAACTTCAAGGTTATTGACGGTAAATTAAAGTTTGAACTGAACCAGGCTATGGTAACTGGGTCCAACCTCAAAGTTTCCAGCCAGCTGAGTTCTATTGCGATATTGATCTAGGCCAAACAATACGACGCAGTGAATGACTTCACTGCTGAAATATTCGGGGGTACACCCCCAAATGACACACGTACAGTGCCACAGAGTTTTTATCAGAGAGGGTCTTTTCTTTGTGTGTGCTGTACGTTTTTTTTCTCCCACCACTTATGCCAAATGTGTTGGTATACCAAAAGATTGAACATCGTTCCAGAAATTGGGATATGATTTCCGAACTACGTCGGGCTCTTCGATCGTAACATCCATGACCGTGACCAGCGGAGCAAACGCCATCGCCATTCGATGGTCCTTATAGGTTGCAACCGTCACGCTACTGGGCAGACTTTCAGACGGCACCAGGGTCCAATGATGAAGATCAACTTCAATCAGTTCTGCGCCGATCTTTCTTAACTCTATTTGAAGGGCCGCAATCCTGTCCGTCTCTTTTATTCGTAAACTTTCCAGGCCAGTGAAAGTTGCATTTATAGCCTTCGCTGCACACACTACGGAAACAGTCTGTGCCAGGTCGGGGCAATCTGTAAAGTCCCATTGAATATCCTTCTTGAAGTCAATTTTCGTAAGAACCAGCAATCCTTTTTCAAAAGAAGCGCACACTCCCAGGTCTTCCATGATCGCTACAATCTTGCTGTCGCCCTGCAGGGATTTAAGAAAAAGCCGTGGCAGCGATATTTCTGCGTCAGAGGCTAATGCAGCAAATGCGAACCAATAGCTCGCCGCGGACCAGTCAGACTCAACAGTAAAGGGCGCCGGCGTGTAGGCCTGGTGTGGAACGATGACTTCGTCGTGCAGCAGGGTGGCCGTTGCGCCGAAGTGTTGCATCAGGGCAGCCGTCATTTCTATATAAGGACGGCTTCCGATTTTACCAGATAGCTTGAGCTTGAGACCATGTGGCAGCATTGGTGAAATCATCATCAGGGCCGAGATATACTGACTGCTCACATCACCCCGAACAGTTATCTCATCAGTCTTTTGTCCGGAGAAACCCAAAACTTTATGGGGTGGAAAACCTTCTTGTCCAAGGTAAACAATGGAAGCGCCCAATTCGCGCAGTGCATTGACGAGTATGCCGACGGGACGTTCCTTCATCCTGTCGGTGCCAGTAAGCAGCTTCTGCTGACCGGTTACGGAAAAGTACGCAGTGAGGAAGCGCATGGTTGTTCCCGCATCCTCAACATCAATTTCTGTTGCCGATGAATTTACAAACCTGAGCATCAGCTGCGTGTCATTGGCATCAGAAAGATTATTGAGTTGCGATGCGCCGCCGGCAAGCGCATTTATGATAAGTGCACGATTACTAATGCTTTTAGACGCAGGAAGAAGTTTTGCTGTTCCTTTCAGAACGGACGTTCGACCCAGTTCAATGGTGGAACGAGGCATTAGCTATCTTGTAATTTAGTGATCTTGTAATGGGGCATGATTAGCTATGTTATAATATTATTATCATTTAGAAAACTTGTTGAAAAGGATGATAATTTTTCACGCAAATTACGCTTTGTGACAAGATTTTTTTTTAATATAACACAACATTTGAAATATGATTCATGTTTAAATTGATATGAGTACCACTAGAATAATTGTTATCGCAATAAGCCTCGCATCAAGCGCTGTTCTGACTGCATGGTTGTTGACCGGTGGCAGGAAGGAAAAAGCAAAAGAGTTCGTTGCGAAAAAGGCCGAAAGCTTCAAAAGTACGTTTAAGAATGAGAAATTCCGCGGACCTGACGATCAGGAATTCTATTATATCTGATAAGTTGCGTAATAGGCGAGGGCATCCTTCACCTCTGTAAGGCTTATCTCATAATCCCATTGTGCCTTACCTATTCCATTTAACAGCACACACAGTATTTTATTATCCTTGTTTTTCTTGTCCTGCAGAATGAGCCTGCTCAGGGCGTGTGGTACTTCCAGGTCGAGATCAATTTTTCCATAGACTGACACAATGAAAGAGCTTATCGCTTCCAGATCAGGTTTTGAAAGGAGATCCCGTTTATTAGCAATAAATGCTTCTGTTATTAAGCCAACCGCTATTGCCTCACCATGCAGCACACGGTGTCCTGAATTCAACATATGGCTCTCCAGGGCATGACCAATTGTATGGCCCGCATTGAGGATCTTTCGCAAACCTTTCTCCATGGGATCTTCCACTGTCACCGCTGCTTTGAATTCAACAGAATGCCTGGTCAGGACGTCCCATGATTGGTTTTCTAGTGGTAGTCTGGAGATATGTTCCCACATTTTGCGGTCGGAAATGAGCGTATGCTTTATCACCTCGGCAAATCCGGAACGAAGCTCAGGCGTCGGTAGGGTACCAAGGAATCCGCTGTGTATTAATGTCAGGGCAGGTTGCTGAAATATGCCAATGTGATTTTTCAGGTTATTGAAATCAATCCCGAGCTTTCCTCCGACGCTGGCATCTACCTGCGCCAGAAGGGTGGTAGGAATTAGCATAAAGTCTATTCCGCGTTTGTAGGTTGCTGCACAGAATCCTCCCATATCGCCAAGCACGCCACCACCCAAAATTAACATACACGCATGGCGATCTAGGAGTTGTTCAGTCATGTTTTGCCAAATCAAGGCGCAGGTGCCCAGATTCTTTTCTTCTTCTCCACTCTTTATGCTGATAACATTATGCGGAGGAAGTGATGGAGCAATCAGCGCATAACAATGCGTGTGCGTATTGTTATCTGTAAGCACGGTGAAACTACTGTACTTCTTCTCACGAATAAATTTGGCTATTTCATCCTTTGGGTCATTTGAAAACTTTATGTTATCGGGAAGCATTTAGTCAGCGGATCGTTGACCCGAAAGTTATCAAAAACGACGTAAAGGAGCCTGCTTGATCGGTTGCGGAATACCAATAGGAGTTATATTTGCAGCGAGTAATGACGAAATCTTCCTTAACTGGGCTGTTTGAGGACACTGCTGTAGCATTCCGATATAAGTCGGATGCCGCCGTGAGAAAGGCTTACCTGATATTTTCACTGCTCAATCATCCATGGCTGTCGGCTTTGGCTTCAAGCGCGGCCACCCTCGCACTGAAATTGAGTTTACCAGTCGGGTCTATCATTCGTAAAACGGTTTTTGATCTCTTTTGCGGCGGCGAAAGCATTGAGACGACAGCGCTGGCTGTGGAGCGCCTGGGCAAATATGGCGTACATACTATACTCGATTATTCAGTGGAAGGAGAACATACTGAGGCGGGATTTGATCATGTTATGCATGAGACTGTACGCACGATTGAGCGCGCCGCGAAATCGACGCTCATTCCTTTCTCTGTATTCAAGGTCACCGGGCTCGGCCACGCAGCG
>JANNPM010000472.1:0-13685 GCA_031400145.1 Chryseolinea sp.
TCGCGAAGTACACCGTCGTCTGATCGCCTCTCGATGTGTCCGAGAGGAACACGTCCTTCCACCCGCCGCCAGGAGGCAGACTCCGGACATAGATCACGCGGTTGGGGAAGTCCTCGAAGAAGACGCCGGGCTTGACGCTGCTTTCCACGCGCGCAACCAGGCTATCTCTTCCGAATTGATACAAATGGTAAGGCAACGATTGTGGAAGAAGGATTACACCTGTCAAACGGCATGGGTTTCAGTCCTGCGCTGGACAACTTTTACCTTATCGATACAATTCTGCGCAAAGTATATGTGTATGACTACCACGCATCAACAGGAGACATCACTAATCGGAGAACCCTTGTTACACTTTCGCGCGACGAAGGTTTGCCCGATGGCATGACAGTGGACAGGGAAGGGTTTCTTTGGATAGCCCGCTGGTTTGGAGGAGGATTGTCACGTTTTGATCCAGCCGGAAAGCTGGAAAGAGTAATCAAACTTCCGATTGCCCAACCCAGTTCGGTAATGTTTGGTGGTAAGGACCTTAACGAAATATTTGTCACCTCCGCTTCAGTGAAATGGGATTCCGGTTTCGCTCCGTCGAATCACGATTTCTCTTCTCCCCGTGGCGGCGGTGTTTACCGCATCATACAGGATATACAGGGAAACCTTGAATTTAAAGCCAGGGTATAATAAAATTACAAGACAAATGAACTTGACGCTTGGCTTGCATGCCACGCAATATTTAAAAAGCTGGATATGAAAATCTCAAGCATAGAATGCAAAATCCTTGTCATCCCTGGTCTCGCCGAAAACGCTACCTCTTCTTCGCAGGACGACCTCATTGTGATCGTTCACACCGACGAAGGAATTAGCGGAATTGGCGAAACGGATACTGGTCCCTGGCTGGCAAGGGCAGCCATTGAAGCACCGGGCAGCCATTCAATGGCGATGGGAATGAAAGATTTGCTTATTGGAATGGACCCGTTCGATACCAGCGCCATCTGGGAGAAATTGTATACCTATACCTGCATGAGTGGGCGGCGAGGTGCCGTGATTTGTGCGATAGGCGCTATCGATATGGCCTTATGGGACATTAAAGGAAAAGCAACGGGATTGCCAACGTATAAACTACTGGGCGGAGCGCACAAAGAGCACATTGTGCCCTACGCTTCCTTGCAACCTTACGGTCAATCTGTAAAAGAGTATGGTGATTCATTAGTGGCGTGGGCAAGAAAGGCCAGTGCGTTCGGATACACGGCAGGCAAAATGGAATGCACACTGGCCGGTCCCTACAATCACACAGGCTTGAAAGGAAGTGATGAGGACATGACAGACATTATCCGAGCATGTCGCCAGGCTGTTGGCCCGGATTTCAAAATGATGATAGACGTGCAATATCTCTGGACAGATGCAAAATCAGCCCTAAGGACAATCAGGAAATGGGATGACCTTGATATCTATTTTCTGGAAACTCCGCTGCAAATTGATAACCTGGAAGGCTACGCTATTCTTGCACAGGAAGCTCCCATGCGCATTGCCGCAGGGGAATGGCAGAACACCCGCTTCGAATTCCTTGACCTGCTCGACAAAGGAAAAGTAGATGTAGCCCAACCCGATGTGGGGCGTGTCGGTGGACTTACAGAGGCAATGCGTGTTTGTAACATGGCCCAGGATCGAGGACGACTCATTGTGCCTCATTGCTGGAAGACCGGCATCGGCATCGCCGCTTCCGCGCATATGGCCATCGCCACGCCGAACTGCCCGATGATCGAATACCTGCCCGTTGAAATGTGCGATTCCGCCCTGCGTATCGAATTGGTGGAAGATCCTTTGACTATGAGAAACGGTGTGCTCACATTACCGACGAAGCCGGGCCTCGGAATAGAACTGAATATGGACGCTGTGAATAAGTATGAAGTCAAATAAAATTAGTCGGGGTGAGTCATGTGATATTTTACCTGCCGGCCCACATAAGTCTTCAATGAAGTAAACTTATACCCGCAAAGAAACTCATCAAACAATGAACCCGGACCGCCAGACGAATGCGCCGCTAAAGGGAAGTATTTTATATGTGACCATGATATCTATGGTTGCGGCGCTTGGAGGCTTCCTGTTCGGATTCGACACAGCCGTGATTTCCGGTGCGCTAAATCCCCTCATTCGATTCTTCCACGTGGAGAACGATCCGGTGCTTCAGGGCTGGCTGGTGAGCTCGATCATTCTGGGCAGCGTATTGGGTGCGGCCTTGTCAGGGTATACGGCCGATCGGTACGGGCGTAAAAAAATGCTTATTGTGACGGGGTTTTTATTTCTGATTTCATCGGTCGGGTCGGCTATCGTCTCGGAGTTTTCACTTTTCATCATGGCGCGACTCCTTGGCGGAATAGCTGTGGGGATGGCGGCAATGGTGGCGCCGCTATACATTTCTGAAGTATCTCCGCCCAAAATCCGTGGGCGGATGGTGAGCATGTATCAATTCGCCATTACGGTCGGGGTACTTTGCGCCTATTTTTCCAACGATTACCTGCGGCGTCTATCCGAAGACATGCGACACAATGAACCGTCACCAGGTTTCTGGCATTTCATGCTGACCGACGTTTGGCGTTCCATGCTGGCTTCCGAGGTTTTTCCGTCCCTCTTGTTTTTAGTCCTCCTTTTCTTTGTACCCAGAAGCCCTCGGTTCATGATGATGCGCAATAAGGAAGAAGCCGCTCTTCGAATCCTGATCCGCGTTAGCGGATTGCAAGCGGCAACGCGCGAGTTGGCGGAGATCAAGGAAGCTATGCGCAAGGAGACAGGCTCTGTAAAGCAATTGTTTATGCCCGGATTGCGAAAGGCTACGTTCCTGGCCTTATTCCTGGCTGTCGTTTCACAGTTCAGTGGAATTGATATTGTTTTGCATTACGGCCCGATCATCTTGGAGCGGGCTGGCTTTTCATTCGGAGAATCTCTCTATGGGCAGATCATCTTTGGAATCGTGTTGGTAGCATTTACCATTTTGGCAATGTGGAAAGTAGATGCTCTGGGCCGGCGTGTACTTTTGCTGACGGGTAATGCTGGTATCTTCATTTCGCTGCTGGTGATGGGGTACTTTTTTAATTCCAGCGCACCCTCTGAAACTGGCTTGATCGTTTCTATCTCGTTTTTCATCGCCAGCTTTGCCTTTTCTTTGGGCCCAATTCCGTGGATCATCATGGCCGAAATATTTCCAACTAAAGTCAGGGGACGCGCTATGGCGCTCGCCACGCTCACCCTATTTGCCGCCAACTGGCTCATGGCCCAGATGTTCCCTTGGCTTAGTAACCATCTTGGTGAACACGGCACGTTCTGGCTACTCGCCGTGCTGACCTTGCCCACATTCTTTGTGGTGGCTACCATGCTTCCCGAAACAAAAGGAAAAAGCCTTGAAGAAATGGAGCGCATCTGGGAAATACCATGACGACTTTTGAAAATGAAATTGTACTCATAACCGGCGCCGCTTCCGGGATTGGAAGGGCCACGGCGAAGAACTTTATGGAGAAAGGTGCTACGGTTTTCGGATTTGATAGTAACAAAGCAGGATTGCAATCAATAGAAGGGCTTATGCCTTGTGTTTCCGATATAACTGATCATGACAGACTAAAAGACCAGGTAGAGGCGATAATTGAGAAGTTTCATAAGATTGATGTACTGGTTAATAATGCAGGTTTCAGTTTTTATGCCCGGCATGCAGAGAGTACGTTGGAGCAATGGCGTAAAACGATGGCGGTGAATCTCGAGGGTTATTACATCATGGCTAAATTTGTAGTTCCGGTCATGATGGAAAAAAAGAAGGGAAGGATTGTCAATGTTTCATCTACCCAAACCATCGCGAGTGAACCAACAGTGGGTGCGTATGCCGCGAGTAAAGGAGCCATATCCGCGTGGACGCGCACGCTGGCTGTTGACCTTTCGGAATATGGAATTTTGGTAAATGCCGTTGCGCCGGGTTGCATTCAAACGCCCATGTCGGTGATTAATGGGGTTGATGAAGTTGAGTCAGCGTATTTTCAGGAGTGGTATGTTCGTCAACGGAAAATTCCGCTCGCGCGCGCAGGCAGGCCCGAAGAGGTTGCTAAAGCTATCGCATTCTTATGCAGTGACGAGTGTACCTATATTACAGGTCACACGCTCGTGGTGGATGGAGGACTAACAATTACATTTTAATAAAAAAAGGAATGAAAAACAAACTTACCCGCAGGAACGTTATCGAGAAAATGGTTACTGGTACTGCAATGATCTCTGGCGCCGCCTCGCTGCCGCTTTCTTCCAGCGCATCACAACGTGATGATATACGCAAAGATCGTAATGGCAACATAAATCACTCGGTTTGTCAATGGTGTTATGACAGCATTCCACTGGAAAAGCTATGCAAGTCCGCAAAGGACATGGGCATAAAATCAGTGGAGTTACTTGGGGTGAAAGACTGGCCTTTACTGAAAGAGTATGGTTTGACATGCGCGATGGGCTATACGGCGGGAGCTGGCAGAGATATTGAAAAGAACTTTAATTTGATATCCTTTCATGATGAATTGGTGAAGAGCTATGAAGAAGCTATACCGCTCGCAGCCAAAGCGGGCGTGCCGCAACTTATTACCTTTTCAGGAAACAAAAATGGCATGGGCAATGATGCGGGAATAAAGAATTGTGCGATGGGTATTAAGCGCATTATGAAAACGGCTGAGAAATACAAAATTACCATTGCCATGGAATTGCTCAATAGCAAAGTAGACCACCACGATTATCAATGCGATCACACCGCATGGGGTGTCGAATTAGTAAAGGCCGTGGGTTCTGACAGGTTTAAATTGCTGTATGATATTTATCACATGCAAATCATGGAGGGTGACGTCATCCGTACTATTCAGGATAACCATCAGTATATTTCACACTATCATACCGGTGGTGTACCTGGGCGACATGAAATCGATAGCACACAAGAGCTCAACTATCCTGCGATTATGAGGGCCATACTGGCGACAGGGTTTACAGGCTATGTAGCTCAGGAGTTTATTCCGAGCCGCCAGGACCCTATGAAGTCGTTGCATGAGAGTATCGACATCTGTGACGTCTGATGTATCTAGGTACTTTGTGAAATCAATCATTTTGCTTACCCACTTTCTATGCTCACGCCTTTGCGTTTTATCTTTTTGATTGTTGCAGGTGTGACGATGCTGGCATGTCAATCCAATAAAAAGAATGTCCTGGCGGATGACGTAATTTATTCGATGAAGAGGCCGGTAGAGAATCGTTTTGTGCGTACTGTTTTAACCGATCATTTAAATGAACCCATGGAGCTGGCAATCAGTATCAGCGGAGTGGTGTATATGGTGGAACGTACAGGTGCTATCAAACGCTATGACCCGATCAGCGGCAGCGCCATTGTTTATGACAGCCTTGCAGTAAACCCGGTTGAAGGGAATGGGTTGGTTGGCGTCACGCTCGATCCTCAGTATGAAAGCAATCACTTTATTTATTTCTTCTATACCCCCAGGTCCGGGCCGTTACGTCATCAGGTATCACGCTTCGTTGCAGGTCCTGATCACCTGGATAAACAGTCCGAGAAGGTATTGATACAAATCCCAATCGAGCTGGAAGCAAGTGCGCACACCGGGGGCTCTTTGCAGTTTGATGGGAATGGAAATTTGTTTATTTCCGTTGGCGACAATACAGACCCGTCACAGTCCGAGGGCTTTGCGCCGATTGACGAACGCCAGGGCAGGATCGAATTTGATGCCCAACGTACGTCAGCCAACACACACGACCTGCGTGGAAAAATTTTACGCATCACACCCAGACCGGATGGTAGTTATACCATACCGGACGGAAATCTTTTTCCCAAAGATGGATCGAAAGGCAAACCCGAGATTTATGTTATGGGATGTCGGAACCCCTATCGGATAGCCGTTGATACGAAAACAAATTATCTGTATTGGGGCGAGATAGGCCCCGATTCGGGAGTGGATGGACCGCAGGGAACGAAAGGCTATGACGAATTCAACCAGGCCAGGCAGCCCGGCTATTTTGGTTGGCCATATTTTCAAGGTGACAATAAACCCTTTCATGATTATAATTTCCAAACCAAAGCGGCAGGCGCACGCTTTGATCCGGTAAAACCCGTTAACGAATCGGTAAATAATACCGGCGTGAAAGAATTGCTGCCGGCACAAAAGGCATTGGTCTGGTATCCGTACGATAAAAGTGAAGAGTTTCCAATCGTAGGAGTCGGTGGTCGCAGCGCGATGGCTGGTGCCGTATATCATTTCGATGACAATTTAAATTCAGCGGTAAAATTTCCGCAATATTTTGACGGTGATGTATTCGTGTTTGACTGGATGCGCAACTGGGTGATGGCAATCAAGCTGGATGATCATTACAATTTCAAAAGTCTCGAACCGATCATGTCATCTACTAAAATCGATAAGCCAATCGATTTGGTTTTTGCCAAAGATGGTTCCATGTATATGCTGGAATATGGTGAAGTATACGGGGCCAACAACCCGGATGCAAGTTTAGTACGCATTACCTTTAATGCTGCCAACCGGGCGCCTGTTGCCATCGCGCTGGCGAGCGACTCCATTGGTTCGGAAGGAGTGACGTTAAAATTTTCCGGAGGACATTCTTATGACTTTGACAGTGCCGATGTGTTGCACTTTAAATGGTCTTTAAATGATCAGGTGCTTTCAACAGATTCTGCAGCCACACATACGTTCAATAAAGCTGGCCGTTATAGGGTAACGCTTACGGTAGAAGATTCATACAGGAATATCAATTCCACATTCTTAACCATTAAGGTAGGGAACACTAAACCGGTGCTGCACCTTTCGTCGCCTGACAATCAGTCATTTTATTTCCGCAACAAAACTTTTCGATATGAAATCAATGTAAGTGATAGGGAAGATAAGGCGATTGACTTGAGCCGACTTAAGGTTACGAGCAAGTTTATCACACCAAGCCACGAAACCCAGGGATTGATTGGCCATCAAATGCTGAGCAAATCAACTACCGCAGGAGAGACTTTAATTGCGCAAAGCGATTGCAAAGCATGTCATACTGTGGACAAGCGAACTGTCGGTCCGTCATTTAAGGAGATTGCCGTGCGCTATAAAGAGTCAAGACCGATAAAGAAACTTACCGGAAAGATTATCAACGGAGGTTCCGGTGTATGGGGTCCTCATAGCATGAGTGCACACCCACAGTTATCGGAAGAAGATGCTGCAGCGATGGTGCAGTATATTCTGGGACTTACCGACAAGCAGGTTGTTGAAGCGCTGCCGTCCAAAGGTGAAATCAAACTAACACAGCAAATCAATCGATCAAATCCCGGCGTGTACGTGTTGATGGCGAGCTACACCGACAACGGCGGGAACCTTGAGCCATTCACTGGCACTTTGGTCAACACGCTTCGTAACGCACGCGTGCAAGCCGAAGACTATGATGACATGCATCACATGCTGGAGTATCCATCGGCAACAGGTGTTGGGTTTCAAATGGGATCGGCCAGTAATGGGTCCTATCTGGTTTTCAAAAACATCGACTTGAAGTTTGTTGCTTCACTTACTTATCGGATATCTTCCTTGAACAGGTCTGCTTCTGTCGAACTACATTTGGATTCGCCAACGGGTGAAATTGTTAACACGCTAAGGTATGAGCCCACAGGCGATTGGGAAAAATGGATTGAACTGACAACACCACTGAAAATGACAGCCGGAATCCATGATTTGTTTTTTGTAGTGAGCAAGAAAGAAAAACCGGACACCGATCTTTTGAATATCGATTGGATACGATTTAACACCAACGGCAAGTAACCACATCTGGTGTGACGAAGCCGTCTGCTCTTTGTTCCGACTACGGCGCCGATGGTGAGCATAGTAATTGTTTGGGAGGGGCGATCTGGGGCTTCCTGGTTCGATACGTTTATCAATGTGTGCAACGGTGTGCGCCACGTTTCAGCAGTATTCTGAAAATCAGCTTCTTACACGTATAAACGTCCAATTAGTCACCGGGCTTTTTTTGGTTTTTATTAATCGCTAATTTGCGGAATGCTTATCCCCATGAGACTGGTTCTTGCAGATGACGACATTGATGACTGCCTTTTCTTCCAAGAGGCCTTGGAAGAATTACCAATCCACGCGGAGCTGAACACCGTTTATGATGGCGTTGAGTTGATGGACCTCCTTAAAAAAAATGTTTCCGACGTTCCTGACGCGTTGTTTCTGGACTTAAATATGCCGCTGAAAAATGGAATAGAGTGTTTAACTGAAATAAAAAAACATCCCCGGTTACATGCGCTTCCTGTGATCATCTATTCAACGTCGTTGAATCCGGAAGTTGTGAACAGTCTTTACAACGAAGGAGCGCACTCGTATATCCGGAAGCCCACAGAATTTTCTGAACTGAAAAGTGTTATTCGTAAAGCTCTTGGTTCTTTATCGCAACAAAAGCAGGAGAAGAAGCATTTTGTTATTTCTTCCAAAGGTTAAATTATGAAATGGCCATGCAACTTCACCCAAAGTGACGATAATTTGGTCCGGCCATTTCATGTGAGCACTAAAAAAACATTACCACATGAAAGCTCCGGCTGCAGGCGACCATCTTAAGTTTGTTGTAAGCGGTGGCGAGATGGCAGACCTTATCCGGGATAAAGATTGGCGAAGCACCTCTTTGGGATCCCCCGCCTCCTGGCCTCAAAGCTTGCGTACCGCCCTTTCCATCCTGCTGCATTCAAAATTTCCCATGTTCCTGTTTTGGGGAGAAGACCTGATCAGCTTTTACAATGACGCTTATCGTCCCAGCTTTGGCAACAACGGTATGCACCCTGATGTTTTAGGAAAACCTGCGCATGAGGCGTGGGCGGATATCTGGGATATTGTAAAAAAATATCCGGAACAAGTTCTGCAAACAGGTGAGGCCACCTGGCAAGAGGATTTGCTAATCCCCATTTACCGGAACGGGAAAATGGAAGATGTGTACTGGACCTTCAGCCATAGTCCGGTGTACGACGCTCAAGGTGAAATTGAGGGCATCTTCGTGATGTGCATGGAGACCACAGACAAGGTGAAAGTCTTCCGGGAACTCAAGATTGAAAAGGAGCAAACCGAATTCACCATCAACGCAGCAGAACTGGGTACGTGGGATTATAATCCAATTACCGACACGCTGTCGGCTAATGATCGCATGAAACAATGGTTTGGTTTGCCGCTCCAGGGTGAAATTCTATTTCGCAATGCCCTTCAGTCGATACACCCGAAGGACCAGCAACGTATCAAGGATGCGATAAAGGTCGCGCTCCAATTCTCTTCCGGCGGATCTTATGATCAGGAATATACCGTGGTAAACCCGTTGACCTTACAAGAACGGATCATTCATGCGAAGGGCAAGGCCTATTTTAACCGGTATCAACTTGCTGACCGGTTTATCGGTACCCTGGAAGATATTACGGACCGCACAGCTGAGCGTCTGAAAGCAGAACATGCCGCGCGCGAACTCGTAGAAAGTGAAAGACGCTTCCGGACATTGGCGGACAATATTCCAATGTTTGCGTTTATCATCGAACCTAATGCGGACGCTACGATCAGTTATTGGAATAAAACTTGGCTTGATTATACCGGCCAGACTTTTCAGGAAGCCTTGGGAAGAGCGTGGGACGGGGTTGTGCATCCGGACGATGTAGCAAGCGTGCTTGAAATATATGTTCCCGCCTTTATTAACCGGCAACCATGTTATATACCGGCCGTACGAGTCCGCCGGTATGATGGAGAATTCCGATGGCATCTCTTCAAAGCAGGCCCCCGCTACCTGCCGGATGGAGAGTTCATGGGATACATCGGTGTCGGATTTGATATACACGAACAAAAATTGTCGGAAGATTCGCTTAAAGCGAGCGAGGAGCAATTTCGCTCGCTTGCCCAGGCGCTTCCGCAACTAATTTGGGTGACCGATGAAAAGGGCGTTCAGGAATTTACATCATTCCGCTGGCAGGAATATACCGGACTGGAACCTCACGGCGAACATGAATGGCAGGCCATCGTGCATCCCGAGGATTATGAAGCGATCAATGCAGCCTGGGCGCACAGCTTAACCCACGGCAGCATTTATCGCGCGGATGTGCGCTTAAAAAGTAAGGAAGGCGACTATCGCTGGCATTCCGTACTTGGAGAACCTGTTCGCGACGCAGAAAATAAAATTATCAAGTGGGTGGGGGCGTTCACCGATGTGCATTACGAACGGAGCTTCCTGCAACAACTGGAATTGCAGGTTGAAAAGCGGACCGAACAATTGAACGAAGCCAAGGCATTCGCGGAAGAGAAAAATAAGGAGCTTGAGAAAGTAAATAAGGAACTGGAATCATTTGCATACATCTCCAGCCACGATTTACAGGAGCCGCTCCGGAAGATTCAAACATTTTCTGCCCGGATTGCGGAGCACGACGCGGATTCGTTATCCGCGTATGCAAAGGATAAGTTCCAGAGAATGAAGGACGCTGCCCGAAGAATGCAACTCCTCATCGAAGACCTGCTGGTCTACTCACGGACGACCACGAGCGAACGCAGATTCGAAACGATTAATTTGAATGCCATCGTAGAAGAAGTAAAGGAAGATTTGAATGAGGAATTGCTCGACAAGGGTGCCTCCATTCAAGTCCATGAGGGATGTTATGTAACGGTCATCCATTTCCAGTTTCGACAGTTGTTGCATAACCTGGTAAGCAACTCGCTGAAGTTTGTAAAACCTGGTCAAGCGCCTCTCATCGAGATCAAAAGCAAAATCGTGGACAGCCATGACGTAAATTACGCGGCTCTGCTGCCAAACCATACCTATTGTCACATATCCATCTCGGACAATGGAATTGGCTTTGACCAACAGTATCACGAAAAAATATTTGAAGTGTTCCAACGCCTGCATGGGAAATCTGACTATGCGGGCACAGGCATCGGCCTGGCGATCGTTAAGAAAATCGTTGATAATCACCATGGCCTGATCAAGGCGAGCGGTGAAGTCGATAAGGGAGCCACTTTTGATATTTATCTCCCTGTTGACTAGCGAATGCCGATACTCGTTTTTGTAATCCTGGACGTAAAATGGTTCCCGGCGCCGCTATGTGGCTTTATCCTGAATTTTGCGGGTTAATTTTACAACCCATGAGCGAGGGACAAACCGTACCGAGTTCGCAAGGATGTAATTCATCCAGCCGTGTATGGCTACTGTTTTACCTTTCATCATAGCGTGGTAGCCGTATTCCGCCACCTGCTGGGAAGAGGGGAGTTTCCTCCCTTTTACCAAGGCACTTTCCTCCATCGCCGCGGCAGCTTGAAATCCGCTTGCGGTAGCTCCCGGACAAAGCGCGGTTATGGTTACTCCTTTAGGACGCACCTCATTGTCAACGGCCTCGGAAAAACTCAACACGAAAGCTTTAGTGGCATAGTACACGGCCATTGTGGGCCCGGATTGAAACGCAGCGGTGGATGCCACGTTCATGATCTTACCATTACCTCGTCTTACCATATCCCGGAGGTACAATTTTGTCAGGTGCGTTAACGTGGTGATGTTCAAATTGATCATTTGCAATTCCTTGTTCCAGTCGGTATCGGTAAACATTCCAAAGTCACCAAATCCGGCATTGTTAATCAGGTAATCAATCTGTAGGTTCTTACTTACCGTCTCATCATATACCGCTTGTGCGGCATTCTGTTCAGACAGATCCCTGCCAATTACGTAAACCGAGACGTTGAATTGTTTTTCAAGTTCAACCTTGAGTTCGCTTAATTTGGTCACCGTTCTTGCTACCAAGACTACATGATCTCCCTTGGACGCATGTATTTTGGCTAAGGCCAATCCAATTCCATTGGATGCACCGGTTATCAACGCTGTTGACATTGCTTTTTTTTTATAAACCTATCACGTTGAAGTAAAACCTGCAACCTTAGAGTATAGTCTATACTTGTACTTTATTTCCAAGCCGCCTATTTTTACGTTATGTTAATCAACGAGCTGGCCAAACGAACCGGGATTAGTGCGCATACGATCCGATTCTATGAAAAGTCCGGATTAATAAAAGGTAAACTGAAGCCGGATGTAAAATCCAACAGGTATCTCCATTATGACGAAAATGTGATCGAGAAGCTGGAATTGATTCGGGACGCGAAATCGATCGGCTTTACCTTACAGGAAATTTATCAGTTGATAGAAGCCTGGTACGAAAACCGATTATCCTTACCGCAGAAGCTGGGTGTATTGGACGAAAAGCTTGTATTGATTGATGAAAAAATAAGGCAACTGAGGGAAATGAAAAGAATGATCAGCCGGTTTAAAAAGGATGTAATTCGCAATAATTGTTAACAATGACTGCACGCACAAGAACGGTGTCGCGCATTAATGCAGCAGACCTGGCGATAGGGGTTGTACTGAAAAGCGACGTCAGGCAGAATTCAATTCACTACTAAAAACCTGCCGTTCACTCTGTTAATTCGTGCTATTTACTCACAGACAGGAATAACATTCGTGACTTTAGCGGTTTATTGGATATCAAACCAAATAAATCATAAAAGTTATGAAACCAATAGAAAATTCAGTTTTATCGTGGCTGTTAAAAGCTCGCGTACTTGTCCTGCTGACTGCACTCTTTTCGCTCACCATCTCAAGCTGTGATGATGATGATGATGACAGTAATCCGTCTGGCCCAACACAAAATATTGTGGAAGTTGCACAAGACAATAGTAATTTATCAACGCTGGTGGAGGCATTGACAAAGTATCCGGACCTCGTAACTACATTAAGTAGCACAACTACTGAGTTTACAGTATTTGCTCCCACCAATGAAGCATTCGAAGGACTGCTTGATGCCATCGGCCAGTCAAGCCTTGATGATATTCCTGAAAGCGTGCTTCGCGATGTATTAGAGTACCATGTCATTGCCGGTGCTGCTGTTGAATCGACAGAACTTACAGCAGGTGAATTAGAGACTGTAAATGGAGAAGAGATTACCGTATCCCTAACAGGAGGATTAACACTAAACGGAACAGTCAATGTAACAACTGCTGATGTTGAAGCTACCAACGGCGTAGTGCATGTAATTGATGATGTGCTGGTGCCACCCAGCATAGTTCCTATTGTTGGAACCATTGTAGCCCCGGCATATTTTAGTAAGGACTTTACCACCTTAATCGCGGCGGTAAATGCAGCGTCGCCATCGATACTGGAAACACTATTGGACGGAACTCAGAAAACGCTGTTCGCTCCTACCAACGATGCGTTCGTGGCTGCCGGAATTACAACCTTACCTGATCAGGCGACACTTGACGCGGTATTGGCTTACCATGTCATTAGTGGCACAGCAGTGGAGGCCGCTGACATTGCCACGGGAAGTTCAAATGTTACTACCCTGAATGGAAAAATCTACCTCAGCAAAGGCACAGCTGGAGTATTTATCAATGGAACAACGGAAGTAACTGCCACAGACATTCAAGCATCTAATGGTGTTGTGCACGTCATAGATCGTACGCTTTTACCTCCTGATAAAACAATTGCCGAGATCGTCAGCGAATATGCCAATGCATCATCCGATCAGGAATTCACAAAATTACTACAGGCGCTTCAGCGGACTTCAGGACAATCAACTGACCTGTTGGCTGCAGCTGGCGCTGATGGAGACTTAACTGTATTTGCTCCGACAGATGCAGCCT
>JANNPM010000473.1:0-23783 GCA_031400145.1 Chryseolinea sp.
TTGCGAATGGTGAAAATGCCAAGGTAAGCAAAGACAAAAATAACCCCTATAGATAGTCCGTACAGGATCATTCCTAAAAATTGTTGCTGTAAAGGTGAATTGAATTCAGTGAACCCGTTAATGACATGAACGCTATTTATCAATTGGAGCGTATTTTGAAATTCAAGCCTTTGCTTTTTTAAATCGAGAATTTTGGAATTTACAGTCGTTGGATCAAACATAACGTTGCCTGATCGTTGAAAAAAGTCTCCCTCGTAGATGCGTAACTTGACTTTTTCCATATCCGCGATCTCCTTGTCCACTTCAGCGATCATCTGCTTCAGGTAGTTCTTGTTTTGCTCCACCCTTACCTTCACATAGTCATTATTCTCAAGGTATTTTACCAAGCCGTGCTGAAGTTCAGGCAGGATTTGGCTGCTGTACACTTCAGCTGTAATCAAAAACTTGTCATTTTCTTTGGGGTCGTCGATTATGAGGTCTTCAATTTTTAACCTTGTGATCTCTTTTGCACTTTTTGCCGTCATATCAAACATGGAGGCGATTTCCTCGTAGCCTCCTTCGTTGATATGCTTGTTTGCGTTATCGAAGAGTTTGGTAGCATACATTTTGGTCAAAATCTTCGAGCTGACCATCATTTTACTCTGATAAACTTTCCTATTTGCTGTGAGATAATATGTGAGCCCGATTGCAGAGCCTATTGTAAAGATCATCAGCAGTGTCCAAAAATTTCTGCGGATGAAGTTGATTGATCGTAGAATGAGGCCCAGCAGATCTATTTCATCGGTATACTTATGCTCGGCCATAGCGACTCTGGTTAAATGGATCGAAAAATAGAAAATATTACAAATTCGGCCTAATCTGTTAGTTTTGTGCCCTTAATTGTAAGGGCGCAATGCAATCAAACTTCTCCATACTAATCACTGGTGCAGCTGGCTTTATAGGCTTTCATCTTACGCAGAAATTAGCAGGTCTGGGATATTCGGTTACTGGGCTTGATAACCTTAATGACTACTACGATATCACTTTGAAGCAAGACAGACTGAATGTTTTAAAACAATTGCAAAACTTCGCGTTCCAGGAACTTGATATCACCGACGATAAGGCAATTAAGAAGCTTTTTGAAGAGAAAAAATTTGACTATGTCGTGAACCTTGCCGCTCAGGCCGGAGTTCGATATTCCCTCACTAATCCGCATGCTTACCTGGAAAGCAACCTTCATGGATTTCTCAATATTCTTGAGGGTTGCAGGCATAATCAGGTGAAACATCTGGTGTATGCATCCTCAAGCTCAGTATATGGAGCAAATAGGAAAATGCCTTTTTCGGTGCACGACAACGTAGATCATCCGATATCACTTTATGCGGCGTCTAAGAAGGCCAATGAGTTAATGGCGCATACCTATTCTGCGTTGTACAATTTACCCACCACCGGCTTACGCTTTTTTACTGTCTATGGTCCATATGGCAGGCCAGATATGGCGTTGTTTATTTTCACGAAAGCAATTTTAGAAGGGAGACCTATCGACGTCTATAATAACGGAAAGATGAAACGAGACTTCACTTACATTGATGATATCGTTGAAAGCATTGCCAGGCTCGTCCCCAAAGTAGCTCAGCCAAATACATCGTGGAGTGGCCTGACACCAGATCCTGGAACCAGCTTTGCGCCTTACAGAATTTTTAATATTGGGAATAATCACCCGGTAGAGCTAATGCGATTTATTGACATTATTGAGGAAAAAGTTGGAAGAAAGGCGGTACGAAACATGATGAGTATTCAGCAGGGCGATGTGCCTGAGACCTTTGCTGACGTGGATGATCTTATGAGGGAAGTAGATTTTAAACCCGCTACACCGATCGTAACCGGAATCGGAAACTTTGTGGATTGGTATAGGGCATATTATCAGGAATTAAGTTAATGGAAAAAATAGGTATAATCGGTTTAGGGTATGTAGGGCTGCCGTTGGCCGTAGCCTTTGGAAAGGTGCTCGACGTTGTTGGCTTTGACGTGAACGAGACCCGGATCAATGAGATAAACTCCGGTTACGATCGTACTCATGAGGTTGAACCGGAAGAATTTAAGCTTTCGACAAAATTGCGAAACACTTTCGATGTCAATGCTCTCAGGGATGTAAACTATTTCATAATTACCGTACCCACGCCTATTGATGAGTTTAAGAAGCCTGATCTACGGCCCTTGGAGAGTGCCAGCAGGACGGTAGGCGCTGTACTCAAAATAGGTGACATTGTCATTTACGAATCCACGGTTTATCCTGGGTGCACCGAGGAAATCTGTGTTCCGATCCTGGAGAGACAAAGTGGCCTCAAATTTAACCGGGATTTTTTTTGTGGCTACTCCCCTGAGAGAATAAATCCAGGGGACAGACTTCATAGGGTAACTACCATAAAAAAGGTAACGAGCGGCAGTACGCCGGAAATTGCTGAGCGTGTTGATCAGCTTTACAAAAAAATCGTTGTGGCAGGAACACATAAAGCGTCGTCAATTAAGGTTGCCGAGGCCGCGAAGGTTATTGAAAACTCTCAGCGCGACGTGAATATTGCTTTCGTTAACGAGCTTGCATTGATCTTTGACCGTATCGGAATCGACACGCACGAAGTGCTCGAAGCGGCGGGTACGAAGTGGAATTTCCTTCCTTTCAGGCCGGGCCTTGTGGGCGGGCACTGCATAGGAGTTGATCCATATTATCTCACACATAAGGCCGAAAGCCTGGGCTATCATCCGGAGGTTATACTTTCCGGAAGAAGGATTAACGACAATATGGGCATACACATCGCCAATACTGTAGTAAAACTCATGGCCCGGAATAACCTTCAAATCAACCAGGCGAATGTTCTGGTACTTGGAATCACCTTCAAGGAAAATTGTTCCGATATACGCAATAGCCGTGTGGTTGACGTCATCAGAGAATTGCAAAGCTTTGGCGTTGTAGTGGATGTGTATGATCCACTGGCGGACGCGGCAGCGGTAAGCCATGAGTATGGCCTTGATCTCATCAGCAAGCCCGAACGGAAGTATCACGGCATCGTCATGGCCGTGTCTCACCAGGAATTTGATGACCTCGGCTGGGATGCAATCTGTCTTGAAGGAACGGTCATCTACGATGTAAAGGGTGTACTGGACAGAAAACGCATCACAGCAAGACTTTAAACTTTGTATTTATCATCTTAACCAATAAATGAGATGTCAGCGAAAAAGAAAATACTTGTCACCGGCGGCGCTGGTTTTATTGGTGCGCATACCGTCGTAGAGCTTATCAATTCAGGATACGAAACTGTGATCGTGGATGATTTGTCACGCAGTGACGCGACGCTCCTGGAGGGAATTGAAAGGGTCACCGGAAAGGAAGTAAACTTTTTTCAGGGTGACTGCACCGATAAATCTTTCCTGCGAAAAATGTTCACAGCATCCGGAGGCTTCTCGGCGGTGCTGCACTTTGCCGCGTATAAATCGGTAGGTGAGTCTGTTGAAATTCCTTTGGCCTACTATCGCAATAATATTGGTTCTCTTGTTACACTGCTGGAGGTGATGAAAGAGTTCGATGTTTCAGACCTCATTTTTTCATCATCGTGTACGGTATACGGTCAGCCGGATGTCATCCCAGTCGACGAAAGTGCTCCATTTAAACGGGCTGAATCACCCTACGGCGCAACCAAGCAATTTTGTGAGCGCATTCTTGAAGACACCTATCCGAAAGGATTCAGGATAATTTCGCTTCGTTACTTTAATCCCATTGGAGCGCATCCTTCCGCTTCTCTGGGAGAGTTGCCAATAGGCGCGCCCAACAATCTCGTTCCCTATATCACACAAACAGCTGCCGGCGTCAGGGAAAAATTAACTGTTTTTGGAAATGATTATGATACCCCGGATGGAAGCTGTCTGAGGGATTTTATTCACGTTGTTGATCTCGCGCAGGCACACGTCAAGGCAATGGAGTATCTGGCGGCCGGACCGAAGAGCCCATTGTTCGAGGTGTTCAATCTGGGTTCCGGTGTGGGCGTATCTGTCTTGCAGCTAATAGATAAATTCATCAAAGTCTCTGGCGTTAAGTTGCCGTTTGTCATTGGTCCGAGGAGAAGCGGAGACGTTGAGAAGGTATATGCCGATCCTTCTAAAGCCAACAGGGCATTGAAGTGGAAGACACACCTTAGCATAGAGGAGTCGTTGCTTCACGCATGGCAATGGGAAAAGAAGATTCGAAATATCGCCTGACGAAAGCAGCACTTTTTCCTATGGAAAAGATTCAAATGGTGGATTTGCATGGTCAGTACATGAAGATCAAATCAGAGATCGATGTTGCCATACAGAAAGTACTTGATTCAACTGCTTTCATACAGGGGGAGGATGTTCAGCAATTTTCTACGGCCCTGGCGCAATACCTTGGTGTCCGGTACGTCATACCATGTGCTAATGGCACAGATGCATTGCAAATCGCAATGATGGCGTTGAACTTTAAACCGGGCGATGAGATCATTGTTCCCGTCCACACCTATGTTGCTACGGCCGAAGTAATTGCGCTGTTGCACTTGAAGCCGGTTTTTGTGGATGTCGACGAGGATACTTTTAACATTGACGTTGCAAAAATAGAAGAGAAGATCACGCCGAGGACTGTTGCCATCGTGCCTGTGCATTTGTATGGCCAGTGTGCTGATATGGAATTACTGCTTTCCCTCGCGTCTGCGCATAACCTGCACGTTATCGAAGACGCGGCTCAGGCGCTCGGTGCAGACTATACCTTCAATTCAGGCAACCCGCGTAAGGCGGGTACAATGGCCGCCATTGGTACCAGTTCATTTTTTCCATCCAAGAATTTAGGCTGTTTTGGCGACGGCGGTGCCCTGTTTACCGATGATGAGCACCTCGGCGAACGGATAAAAATGATCTCCAACCACGGTCAGAAGGTAAAATATCACCACGATACAGTGGGGATCAATAGCCGGCTTGACACGCTTCAGGCAGCCGTTCTGAACGTAAAGCTTCAATATCTTGAGGAATATACGCTAAAAAGAAATCGCGTAGCCGACTATTACGACCAGCGCTTGTCAAAGATTACCAGCGTGAAAATCCCCGCAAGGGACCCTAAATCAACGCATGTGTTTCACCAATATACCCTGCAGGTGGCGAGCGGCGAACGCAATGGCCTGGTGACTTACCTGCGTGATGCCGGGATACCTTCCATGATCTACTATCCCGTACCATTGCATTTACAGAAGGCCTATCGCAGCGCCGAATTTCCAGAGGGCACGTTTCCTGTTACCGAAAGACTTTCAAAAGCCGTAATTTCGCTTCCAGTTCATACGGAAATGACTGACACGCAATTGGATTTCATTACGTCGAATATCGCATCATACTTCAAAAGGCAATGACGGCAGATATGAAGTTCTTCGTTCACCCAACCGCCGTGGTCGATCAAGGTTGTGAGATCGGTAACGGAACAAAGATCTGGCACTTCTGTCACATCATGCCGGGGTGCAAGATCGGCGAAAACTGCAATATCGGACAGAACGTTGTAGTATCGCCCGAGGTCGTACTTGGCAATAATGTAAAGGTCCAGAACAACGTTTCAATTTATACTGGCGTGCTGTGTGAAGATGACGTATTTCTTGGCCCCGCAATGGTGTTTACCAATGTGATAAATCCGCGGAGTGCCATCAACAGACGAGATCACTATGTAAAAACGGCCGTAAGGAAAGGAGCAACGATTGGGGCTAACGCGACTATTGTATGCGGGCACGACATCGGAAAGTATGCATTTATTGCAGCGGGTGCCGTCGTTACCAGGGAAGTTCCTGATTATGCATTGGTGATGGGTAATCCGGCAAGACAAACGGGATGGATGAGTGAATATGGGCACAAGCTTTTATTCGATCCCGCCGGGATAGCCTCATGCATCGAAAGCAAAGAAAAATACAAACTGAATAATGGTAAAGTGACGAAAATATTGGAATGAGGACCTCGTGCGCAATACCGGAGTAACTGAAAGGGACATGGCAAAATTTGCATTGATCGGGGCTGCAGGTTTCATCGCACCGCGTCATTTTAAAGCGATAAAGGAAACTGGATCTGACCTCGTGGCAGCCCTGGACAAACACGACAATGTCGGCATCTTGGATTCGTATTTTCCCAAAGCGGATTTTTTTACGGAGTTCGAGCGTTTTGATCGCCATCTTGACAAGCTCAAAAGAAAGGGAGAACAGGTTGACTATGTCTCCATATGTTCGCCCAACTATCTGCATGACTCGCACATCCGCTTCGCCTTGCGACTCGGTGCCAACGCCATCTGTGAAAAGCCACTCGTTCTAAATCCATGGAACCTTGATGCGCTTAATCAGATAGAGCAGGAGACTGGCAAGAAGGTGTTTACGATTTTGCAATTGCGTCTTCATCCGGGGATTATCGCCTTGAGGGAAAAGATACTAAGGAGTCCTCACAATAAGATCTACGATATCGAGCTTCGGTACATTACGTCGCGCGGTAACTGGTATCAGTCAAGCTGGAAGGGAGATGATGCAAAGGCGGGCGGCATCGCTACGAACATCGGCATTCATTTTTTTGATATGCTCATGTGGATATTTGGCAGCGTCGAGAAAATTGAAGTGGATAAGCTAGAGCCCGATCACGCATCGGGCGTATTACACCTCCAGATGGCAAAGGTGCGATGGTTTTTAAGTATCAACTTTGGTCACCTTCCTGAAGCGATCAAGGCCGCAGGCAAACGAACTTATCGTACATTAACCCTGGAAGGCGACGAAATTGAATTCAGCGATGGATTTACAGACCTTCACACGAAGAGTTATGCGGAGATTCTTAACGGGAATGGTTTCGGGATCGCGGAGGCGAGGGCCTCTATTGACCTGGTATACAAGATTAGAAACATATGAGAAAATACTTTAATCGATGAAATCGTCATGCACTGCGTTCACCCCCAAAGGATGTTAGTTAACCATGCGATTCCATGTGACTACGAAAAAATCATTATTAACACATGAAAGGAATTATTCTTGCGGGTGGTTCAGGAACCCGGCTTTATCCTGCCACCAAAGCAATTTCAAAACAATTGCTTCCTGTGTATGACAAGCCCATGATTTATTATCCATTGTCTGTGCTCATGCTGGCAAACATCAGGGACATTCTGATTATTTCCACACCGGGAGATACGCAATTGTTCAAAAACCTGCTGGGCGACGGATCGCAGTTTGGCTTATCCTTACAATACAAAGTTCAACCCTCACCCGATGGCCTCGCACAGGCGTTTCTGATCGGGGAGGAATTCATCGGCAAAGATTCATGTGCTCTTATCCTCGGTGACAATATCTTCTACGGCTACAATTTTTCAACGCTGCTGGAGGGCAGCACAAAACTTGAAAAGGGAGCGACGGTCTTCGGTTACTACGTAAGCGAGCCGGAACATTATGGTGTGGTTGAGTTTGATGACAAGGATCAGGTGGTATCGCTTGAAGAGAAGCCGGTCTCCCCGAAGTCAAATTACGCCGTTACAGGATTGTACTTTTACGACAACACCGTTGTTCAAAAGGCCAGGCAGGTTAAGCCTTCCGCGCGCGGCGAGCTTGAGATAACCGACGTTAATAAACTTTATTTAAAGGAGGGTCTCTCATGGTTAAACTGTTAGGCCGGGGTATGGCATGGCTTGATACCGGTACGCATCAGTCGTTGCTGAGTGCTTCCAACTTTGTTGAATCCATTGAGGAGCGGCAGGGTTTGAAGATCGCTTGCCTGGAGGAAATTGCATACCGCAAAGGCTATATCACGCGTCAGCAACTGGAAGAGCTTGCAAAACCTTTGGCTAAAAACGGCTACGGCAAATACCTGATGAAAATAGTACAAGAACGTTCCATAGCCAGATTATGAAGGTCACGAAGACGGAATTCGAAGGCCTTTGTGTGTTGGAACCTGCGGTACTCGAGGACGCACGCGGTTACTTCATGGAGTCCTTCAATGCCAGGGTACTGGAGAACGCTGGTTTAAAGGCGGACTTCCTTCAGGACAATCAGTCATTTTCGACGGCAGGGGTATTGCGCGGATTACATTACCAAAGTGCGCCTTACGCGCAGACTAAGCTTGTCCGCGTTCTTGCCGGGACGATTCTGGACGTCGTAGTTGATCTGCGCAGGGAACAGCCAACGTTTGGAAAGTGCTTTACTATCGAGCTTTCGTCAAGGAATAAGAAGCAACTTTATGTACCCAAGGGATTCGCTCATGGCTTTTCTGTGCTCGGCGATTCTGCAGCGATTCTGTACAAATGTGACAATTACTATAACCGGGATTCCGAGGGCGGAATTTTGTATAGCGACCCTGCGCTCAGTATAGACTGGAGGCTTCCCGAAGACAAAATAGTGTTGTCTGAAAAGGATGCCCGCAATCCCAGGTTAGCAGAAGCAACGTTTAAATTTTAATCTATTGAAAATTTTAGTTACCGGTGCCAATGGTCAGCTGGGCAGTGAAATAAAGCGGATTGCTTCTAATGGAGCCACGGACAATTTTACTTTTGTAGACATTTCCGAGATGGACCTTGGTTCAGATCCAGCGATCTTTCAATTTTTTGAAGGAAGACATTTTGATTTCATCATCAACTGCGCCGCTTATACTGCGGTTGACAAAGCTGAGGAGGAGGCAACGTTGGCGTATCGTGTAAACTCGGATGCAGTTAAAGCGATTGCCGAAATTTGCCGCGATAAAAAGATTAGGCTCGTCCATATTTCCACAGACTATATTTTTGATGGCAAGGGGAATAAGCCGATAGCGGTCGAAGCCACTCCCAATCCACTCTCGGTCTATGGTAAATCGAAGCTTGCAGGGGAGCAGCATGTGTTGAAAACATTATCCGACGCATACATTATAAGAACAGCGTGGGTGTATTCATCATTCGGTAAGAATTTCGTGAAGACCATTGCTCGGTTCGCAAAGGAGCGTGAAACGCTCAGCGTTGTTTACGATCAGGTTGGCTCCCCCACCTATGCACGTGATCTGGCCGTTGCAATTCTTGCGATCATTAAAAAAATTGAATTGGGAGTTGATCAGCCTGGGATATATCATTATACCAATGAAGGTGTGATATCATGGTATGATTTGGCTGTATTCATTGTAAAATATTACGGCTATCCCTGCAAAGTACGTGCGATACCCAGTGAAGAATATAAGACGCTTGCTGTGCGTCCGAACTTTTCGGTACTTGATAAAAGCAAGTGGAAAGAGACGTTTAGTATTGAGATTCCGCACTGGCATGCAAGTTTGGTGGAGTGCTTGAAGGAGTTGGCGGAATGACTTTCCTGTTCACTTGACCCGATCAAGAAAGGAAGCCCTGACACATGGCGCGTTGCTTGAGTTAGAGCAAGCAAAAATATGCTGGCACGAGCCGCACCCCGGCCAGGCGGCAAAACCATAAAATTCTCATTGCCTTAATCAATAAGGACAGCACAGGAAGGTAGCGCTGCAAAATATCGCTAAGATTGGCTTTTCAATTTCAGCGCGTGAAATCGCCCGGCATTGCCTCAGGAAAATATGCGGCGTGATTCTAAAACAAAATAACGTGAAATGACCATGCACTCGTTCACCCAAAGTGATGATAACTTGGTCTGGCCATTCCATGTGACAACTAAAGACAATTATTAACACATGATCCAATGATCTACAGAATTATAGCCATTACCTTTTTTGCAGCGTTTGCTCATCACACCTCCTTACTTTCACAGGTTGAGCCGTGGCAGGCGCAGTGGATATCGCATCCCTGGCCGCCGCCGGTGGAAAACACCTGGAGCTGCTTTGTAAAAGAGGTGGACGTTGCCTCAACGCCGCCGCCGCAACTTATTGCGCGCATCTCTGCTGATTCAAAGTACTGGTTGTGGATCAACGAAAAGCTTGTGGTATTTGAAGGGCAGCTCAAGCGCGGGCCCACACCCAGCGATACGTATTATGACGAAGTTGATATAGGGCCTTTTTTACTGAAAGGCAAAAACGTTGTTGCCGCGCTGGTATGGTTCTGGGGCCGGGATGGCTATTGCCATAACAACAGCGGCAAGAGCGGATTTTTATTCGATGCGCAGGCGGAAGGAATAAGCATCCTGAGCGATAAGACCTGGAAATCGGTTCTCCATCCTGCCTTTGGCAACACATCAGACCCGATACCCAACTACCGTTTGCCGGAATACAATGTAAAGTTCTATGCAACCCAGGATATACCGGACTGGAAAAAGCCCGGCGCAACAGCAAACTGGAGCAATGCATCGGTAGGGGGCGCAGCGGGTACGCAGCCCTGGAACAAGCTTTGGCTTCGCCCGTTCCCGCAATGGAAAGACAGCGGTCTGAAAGATTATGAAAATCAAATACCATTCCCGTTTGTGTCAGACGGCAAAGCAATAGCGATGAAGTTGCCAGCCAATTATACTATTACGCCGTATCTCACGGTTGAAGCATCGAAAGATCAACTCATCGACATCCGCACGGATAACTATAAAGGCGGAAGCGAATACAACCTGCGGACAGAATACGTTACGCGGGACGGCATGCAGGAGTTTGAGACCTATGGATACATTAACGGCCATGAAGTAATATATACTATACCGCGGGGCATCAAGGTACTGGCGCTTAAATACAGGCGCACCTCTTTTCCCACCGAGCACATTGGCAAGTTTAAAAGCAGTGATGAAGATCTGAACAAATTATGGGAGAAGTCACTAAATACAATGGACGTTAACATGCGTGATGGCATTCAGGATCCCGACCGCGAGCGCGCGCAATGGTGGGGAGACGCAGTGATCATACTGGGAGAAATATTATACACTTGTGATACCAACGGGCACAAGGCTGTTGGTAAGGCAATCTCCAACCTCGTGGAATGGCAGAAGCCTGACGGCGTGCTTTACTCACCTGTGCCTGCCGGCGAATGGCACGAGGAACTGCCTACGCAGATGTTGGCGGCCATCGGCAAGCATGGTTTCTGGCGGTACTATCAATTTACCGGCGATACAGGCACGATAAAATATGTATACCCGCATGTTAAGAAATACATGAGTCTCTGGCAGCTCGGCGACGATGGCTTGGTAAAGCACCGCGATGGCGGTTGGAATTGGCATGACTGGGGACAGAACATCGACAGCAAAGTGATTGAAAATGCCTGGTACTATATGGCGCTCGACGGCGCTATGCAGATGGCCCGTCTGCTTCAACACCATGCCGATGCCGAAAGCTACGCACAGCTGATGCAAAAGATAAAGCAGAACTTTAATGCTAAGCTATGGAATGGCACCGCCTATCGCGATGCCGCCTATACTGGCCAGACTGATGACCGCGGACACGGGCTGGCCGTAGTGGCGGGCCTGGCAGATGCAAAACAATATGAAGCCATCCGGAACGTGTTGGCCCGCGAATTTCATGCAGGCCCTTACCTTGAAAAGTATATTATTGAGGCGCTCTTTCAGATGAATGCACACAAGGAGGCTGTAACACGCATGAAGAACCGGTATTCCAAAATGATCGCCAGCCCCTTAACTACATTGTGGGAAGGGTGGGACATTGGTTCTGCAGTCTATGGAGGCGGAAGCTATAACCACGGCTGGTCTGGTGGTCCGCTTACGCTCATGCATCAATACATCGCTGGCATTGCACCTGTAACACCTGATTATAATGCGTACCACATCATGCCGCAGACTGCTGATATCAAAAACATCTACTGCCTTACACCAACCCGTAAAGGAAACATCGTTCTCGATCTGCAAATTACAGACAAGTCATTGACGATGTCAGTAGAATCGCCACAACAAACCAGCGCTGTAATTGGTATTCCCAAAGCTTCGTGGCTGAAAAAAATATATGTTAACGACAGGCTGATGGTGGACAGGAAGAAGCCGGTTGGCACCCTGGCCGGCATTACCTATAAAGGTGAAGATAAAAACTACCTGCTGTTTTCAGTTGACCCCGGCAAATGGAATTTCTCAGGGTTGTGATATGTGTCTGTGTCTGTTTTACTGAGCTTTTACAACCCCTGTGTTGATTCTTTCAGGGGGTAGTTTTACTGGTTGATTCCGTCTACCATTGTCACCATATCTCCAGGTTTCCTATTTTAAACTTTCGAAGTAAGGGATCCTCCGGCGTGAGCTCGGTCACCAATGTGTGGATCGAGACAAGCTCGGCTACTTTATAACGCTGGGTTGAATTCAACTTCGCCGACAGCGTTAGCGATACCACCTTTCGGGATGCTTTTAAAATGGCCCGTTTAAGTTCTACTATTTCCCAATCGAATTCAGATAAGCCATAATCTGCATCCAGATGGCCGGTGCCCAGAAAGCAAATGTCAGCCTGCACCCTGCTGAGCAAGCTTAACGCTTCTCCGCCTGTGGCAATTTTTGCATCCGGCGATACCTTGCCACCGATCAAGATGGTTTCAATGTTTGGGTACTGCGACAACTGCATGGCGGCATGAAGGCTGGGAGTAAAAAATGTGCAATCCATGTCTTTTGGAAGCAGGTTGATGAGTTCCAGATTGGTAGTGCCCCCAGTAATTAATATTGTTTGTCCGTTTTTCAGCAGGGGCAAGGCCTTGTTGGCGATGATCATTTTATTGGGATGATCATAAATGTCTTCCTGGTGAAAGGTGAAGGGGTTGAAAGATTTGGCGATGGCCCCTCCATGTACTTTTTTCAGCTGGCCGGCGTCTCCCAGTTCTTTCAGATCCCTTCGCACCGTATCGTCGGACACCTGCAGTTTGGACGCAATGTCAGTCAATAGTATCCGGTTGCGGATTCCTAATTCGTTTAGTATGTAATGATGTCGTTCTTCTTTTAGCATTGGGTGAAAGCAATAAGTTTGCGGTTTTTTTCTGAAAAGAAATAAATATCTGCGGTTTTGTTCTGCATTATGCAGGATAATGCCAATTTTATTGTTTTATTTGGGTCCATTCAATTAAATTAAACTAAACCTTATGAAAGAAAATCTACTGAGTTTTGAAGAACCAAGGTTTTTCAAGGTACTGCTAACCATTTTTGTAATGGTTTTATGCACGTTGTGCTTTTTAAACTCCGGATTTGCGCAAGAGTTTAAAGTTCAGGGCAAAGTAACGGAGGCAGACACGGATTCTCCATTGCCAGGTGTAAATGTAATTGTAAAAGGGAGCAACACCGGAACCGTCACTGACGTGGATGGCAACTACTCGCTAAGTGTATCCGGCCCAAATTCAGTTTTGGTTTTTACCTTTATTGGCTTCCAAACACAAGAACTCACTGCGGGTAGCCAGGGTACCATTGATGTGAAGATGGTGACGGATGTGAGAAGTCTGGATGAAGTAGTTGTGGTGGGTTCTACCATATCTTCAAGCAAACGTCAATTAGGCACTACCATAAGTACCGTATCAGCGAAAGATTTACAAAAGACGGGTACTGATAACTTGTTTGGATCTTTGCAGGGGAAAATTCCAGGAGCACAAATCACACAAAATTCCGGTGACCCCGCAGGAGGCATGACCATACGTTTGCGTGGTATTAAATCGCTGAGCGGAAATTCAGATCCATTGTATGTAATTGATGGGGTGGTGGTGAGCAATTCAACGACTAACGTTTCTCAGCGCGCTGTTACATCCAACGGTGTTTCATTGGGAACAAACAGAATGGCGGACATCAATCCCAATGATATTGAAAGTATAAGTATATTAAACGGAGCGTCTGCCGGAGCTATTTATGGATCGAGAGCGATTAATGGGGTGATAGTAATCACTACTAAAAAAGGTCAATCGGGAAAACCCAAATTAACTTTTTCTACCAGCTATAATGTGAATGAACTGAGAAAGAAAGTTCCTTTTACTACGTATGGCAAACAATTCGGATCAGCTACGTTGGTACAGCACACCATTGCGAATGTAGCCGCTTCAAATGAATCCATTTTAGTAGAGGGTAATAACTCACCGGACAGATATCTGGCTACTAATGTGGTGGACGTAACCCGCTACGATTATCAAGATGAAATTTTTCGTACTGCAGAAGGAACAGATAACTACCTTTCTTTAAGTGGCGGGAATGATAAATCCGATTATCTGGTTTCCACCTCGTTTATGAAAAACGAGGGTATTATCAAGAATACTGACTTCCAGCGCTACGGCCTTAAACTGAGGCTGAATCAAAAAATTACGGAGTGGGCAAAGCTATCGGTAGGATTGTCGTACACCAATAGCTTTAGCAATGAAAAGCCAAATGGAAATGTATTCTATAGTCCGATAAACTCGATGACTATCACCAACAATACTTATATCATCAGTGAGCGGGATGTATTTGGCAATTTGAAAGCTGTAGACGGAGGAAGAGCCAATCCGCTTAGTGTTATTGAAGATTTTGACTTCACCCAAAAAGTAAATCGCACCATCACCGATGTTCAACTAAAACTAACTCCCATTAAAGGATTATCGATTGATGTGCTGGCCGGGTTAGATGCTTATACCGAGCGTGGTCAGAATTACATTCCTCCTTACGCGTATACCGTAAACTCCAATCTTTACCCCAACGGTTTTGCTGCATCAGCGGTCAATAACTCATTTTTAGCTAACTCGGATATTAACGCTACCTATGAAAAAGATTTTGGTGACTTTAAATCCATATCTATAGGAGGATTTAATTATCAGTTTAACCGAAATGATCTTACCTCCGCCAGTGGGGAAGGAGTAAGCCGGGATATAAAGAGTGTATCCGGGGCGTCTACTAACTTAAGAACGGTGTATTCGCTCGATCGATTTAATATTTACGGAGCATTTTTACAGCAAACCATTGGCTATAAAAACCTGGCGTTCTTGAATCTTGCCGGCCGCGTGGATGGGTCTTCTAAATTTGATAAGGATGAGGCAACACAGTTCTATCCAAAAATCAGTGGAAGCGTCATTGTATCTGATTTTGGTTTTTGGGAAAGTTTACGTCCGGCAATCAATACTTTTAAAATAAGAGCTGCCTTGGGTGAAGCGGGAGGATTCAATGCCATAGGCTCTTACGCTCGTTTTAATGCTATTGAAGCTGGCCAACTGCTCAATACAAGTACTTACATACCCAGTTCTACATTAGCTAACAGAAATATCACGCCGGAGCGAATGCGTGAATTAGAATTAGGTACTGACTTATCCTTTATCAATAATCGTCTCAATGTTGGATTCACTTACTATGACCAAAAAATAGCCGACTTATTGGTGAACTATGTTATTGCCTCCTCAGAAGGGGGTACCAGAAAAACAGATAACGTAGGAGAAATGGAAAATAAGGGTATAGAGATATCGGCGGGTGCTAACATCATCAGCACGCCTGACTGGGATTTGAATGTGAATGTAGTGTACAGCAGAAACAGAAATAAAGTGACTGAATTGGGTTCGCCCCGCATTCAAATTTCAAATGACACGGGTGCTCCTGTTTTCCATATAGAAGGCGAAGCAGCCAGCCAGTTTTACGGTACTTATTTTGCAAAAAATGACGATGGAAGTTTCATTTACACCAACGGCAATCAGTATCTTATTGAACGCGGAAGTGCGACCACTAATGTGCCCGCAAGAGATGCTGCCGGGCTGCCCGTGGGAGATGCCGTAAGAAAAGTCATTGGAGATCCTAATCCGGACTACACCGCTTCGTTTTCTGCTAACCTGAGATATAAAAGCCTGTCCTTTGGTTTTTTACTTGATGGCGTTCAGGGCTATGATGTATTCAATGCAGACAGACGCACGCGCCAGGGAATTGGAAACGGTGAATACGCAGAAAAGGAACTGAAAGGCGAGATTCCCCGAGGATACATCTATAATATTTATTCCATCGAAGCATGGCGAATAGTAGATGGCTCATTCATGAAGCTGAGGGAAGTTTCTTTGAGCTATAACCTGCCTAACTTCATCAAAGGCTTAAACAACTTTCAGCTATCGCTGATCGGAAGAAATCTGTATTCGTGGGATAGTTATGAAGGTTACGACCCGGAGACTAATGCAGGAAATAACAGTGATAGTTTCAGGGCTACCGATTTTGGAAACGTACCTATCCCCAGAACTTTTCAGATCAAGCTAACCGGTAATTTTTAAACGCATTGACATTATGAAAAAGAAAATATTTATATCGTTAATTATTTTGTGGTCGCTTACTTCATGCCACGAAGAGTATTTAAACCCAAGTGCAACAACGGAAGTACAGTCTGTTTCATCGGTAGAGGGCCTCATCTCTTTATCCAACGGACTTCAATCTAAGTATACCATCGGACGACAGAGCCCATTGTATAATGCCATAGTGGGGTCATCTCTTTCCACCAAGCAGTTGCGCGTTACCAGTTCTGGTATTGGTAATACAGATGAGGTGCAGATAGAAGCCGGAGGTAATTCAATATCCACTGCCAATGCGGTGGTTCGTAATCTGTGGGAACAGAATAATTTAGTAAAATCCAACAGCGATCTTGTTCTTAACAACTTAGAAGTTTCATCGGATCTGGGAGTGAGAAGTGGCCTGTTAGGTTCGGCTACTATTTTTAAAGCACTGGCTTTAGCAAACTTAGCCACCTTTTGGGAACAGGCACCTATTGAAGTAACCGGAAATGCTTCTTTCAGTACACGAACAGAAGTATTGGAAACAGCTCTTTCACTTCTTGAATCGGCTCAGACTACCGTAACAGCTACACCCGTTTCTACATCATTTTATAATAAAGCAATTTCGGGTGTCAGCATTCCAAATACATTAAACGCGCTAATAGCAAGATACGCGCTCATGCTTGGTCAATATGATAAAGCGATATCCGCGGCAGCTAAAGTAGACCTTACTGTGAAGTCAGAGTTTAGGTTTGATGGTACAAACAGAAATCCCATTTTCGATGTGGCATTCAGTACTGAAAATGTAGTGCAGCCAAGAGATTTAAATATGGGGCTGCCCGATGATTTGAAACCATCAACTTCCGATACGCGAATTGACTTTTACTTTAAGTCAAGAACACCTTCTACTGCGGGAAATTATCTGGGTAGCGGTTTTTTCACTGCCAATGATAGCTCTGTGCCCGTGTATCTGCCCGGTGAAATGTTGCTGATTCAGGCAGAGGCTTATGCCCGAAACGACGATTTGTCTAATGCACTTACATTTCTTAATCGCGTGGTTACTAAAAAACCAGCAGATGATGTGTGGAATTTGGGTGCAGATTTGCCGGCTCTTGGTACCCTTACAAAAGAAAATCTGCTGATCGAAATTTATCGAAATCGCTGCATTGAATTATTTATGTCGGGCTTAAGCCTTGAAGATAGCAGAAGGTTTCAACGAACCGCACCAACGGTGGACAATCCTGCCGGTGGAGAGCGAACCAGAAATTTTTACCCTTATCCTGACAACGAAAGGGACAACAACACCAATACTCCTGCAAATTCTTCTATTTAATTTGCTCACCGAGAAAAATAAGCCGGAACGGAAACGTCACGGCTTATTTTTCTTAGTCTATCGTTTTGCGTAATGAACAAAAACATCTCCCGGCTGCATCACATTGCCTCTAAAAAATCGCGCCTTATCATCGGGCTTATGTCGGGCACTTCGATGGACGGGTTGGACGTTGCGCTGTGCAAAATATCCGGGCAGGGTTTAACTACGAAATCCAAATTAGTGGCCTTCGAAACGCTTTCTTATTCCGATGAAGTGAAAGCAGGTATCATCGAAGTGTTCGCAAAGAAGAGCGTTGATTTTGAAAAGCTATCCTTACTTCACGCTTCTCTCGGCCTTCTACATGCCAAAATGATTTTGCGTTGCTTAAAGAAATGGAAGTATGCCGTCCGCCAGATTGATGTCATCGCCTCGCACGGGCAAACGGTACTTCACTCTCCGGCTTTTCTTCATCGCGGGCAAAAGCTAAATGCCACCTTTCAGGTAGGCGATGGCGATCACATTGCCGTAAACACAGGCATCATCACCCTCAGTGATTTTCGGCAGAAGCACATTGCCATGGGAGGTGAAGGTGCGCCGCTTGCCGTCTATGGCGATTATCTTTTGCTATCGCATAAAACGGAAAATCGTATTCTTTTAAATATCGGTGGCATCGCCAACTTTACCTATCTGCCCGCCGGGCAACGTGCATCCCAGGTTTTTGTAACTGACACGGGGCCGGGAAATACGCTGATCGATCAGGCGGTAAGGTATTATTGCCCGGGTGAATACTATGATAAAGATGCGGCACGTGCTTCCGCAGGAGCGGTGCATACACTACTTTTGAAAACGCTTAAAGCAGACGCTTTCTTTAAGAAATCATTTCCTAAAACAACAGGGCCTGAATTGTTCAATATGGATTATGTAAAGCACGCGCAAAAACGCGCAGAGGCGACAGCCCTTTCCCTGGCCGATCTGCTGGCTACGCTTACCCGCTTCAGTGCCGAAACAATTGTGTTGGCCGTAAAGAAGGCCTGTGGTGAAGCGAAGTTTGAAGTTTACCTGAGCGGAGGTGGTGTACACAATCCATTGTTAACACGTTGGATAAAGGAATTACTGAACTTACCTCGTCTGCGCACCACAGCAGATATCGGCGTAGCGGGCGATGCCAAAGAAGCCGTACTCTTCGCATTGCTCGCCAACGAATCGCTGGCAGGAGGTAAGATCAACTTTGGCAAGCGTGCCAAAATACCTTCCGTTTGCATGGGCAAATTTTCGTTTCCCGAATGAATCCACAAGCCACGTCTGCGCTTTCACCGGTATTGCTATTCTCATTCATAGTCGGCTACTTTTTTTTGCTGATGATCGTTGCCTGGTACACCTCGCGCGGGGCCAACAATGAATCTTTCTTTATCGGCAACCGAAACTCCAACTGGTTGCTGGTAGCGTTTGGTATGGTGGGTACCACCCTGAGTGGCGTTACGTTTGTAAGTGTGCCTGGCACGGTAGCCAACGATTCTTTTTTTTATTTTCAGGTGGTGATCGGTAACCTGGCGGGGTTTGTCTTCATTGCGTATGTAATGCTGCCAGTGTATTACCGCCTTCAGCTCACCTCCATTTACACCTATCTGCAAATCCGCTTTGGTACCGTCAGTTATAAAACAGGCGCTTCCTTTTTTATACTTTCGCGCACGCTTGGCGCCACGGCACGGCTCTACTTGGTGGTTAAAATTTTGCATGATGGCATCCTGCAGTATTTTGGTTTTCCTTTCTGGCTCACCACCATGATCATTCTGATTATGATTCTCCTCTATACCTTTGAAGGCGGCGTGAAGACCATTGTGTATACCGATACCTTGCAAACCAGTTGTATCATCATCGGGCTGCTCTGCAGCGTGGTGTACATACTTCAATCATCAGGTACCGGTTTCACTGATGCATTTCAAAATATGTCTGCCAGTGGCTATACTACTGTTTTCAATACCGATCCGAATAGCAAGTACTTTTTTGTGAAGCAGCTTCTCGGTGGAGCATTAATCACTATTACCATGGTGGGGATGGATCAGGAGATGATGCAAAAAAATATCAGTGTTAAAACGCTGAAAGATTCACAAAAAAATATGATGACCTTCTCCTGCATCTTTGTTCTGGGCAACTTACTTTTTCTTTTCTTAGGGGGCTTGCTTTACTTATTTGCCGATGCGAATGGGATCACCGCGACAGGTGATGCTCTTTTCCCCGCTGTTGCCTTAAACTACATGCCGGCCGTGTTGTCTGTGATTTTTATTATTGCACTTATTTCTGCACTTTTCCCCAGTGCCGATGGAGCGATTACGGCTTTAACTTCTTCCCTCTGCATTGATCTCATCGGAATGAAAACCCGTACGGACTGGAGTGACCGGTACAAGAGTTTCGTGCGGAAAGGAGTGCATATTGGCTTCGCAGTCCTCTTTTTATTTTGCGTGATGTTATTCTTCTGGGTCAATAGTTCCAGTATGATAGCCGTTATTCTTAAAGTGGCGGGCTACACCTATGGGCCTCTGCTGGGGCTTTTTTCTTTTGGTATGCTCACCAGCCGCCAGGTAAAAGATAGGTTTGTCGTGTGGATCGCCCTGGGTTCACCGGTGCTTTGCTTCGCGGTGGAGCGTTATCAATACCTGCTGTTCCCTGAGTTTCAAATTGGCCTGGAGTTACTTTTTTTAAATGGCCTTTTCACCTTCCTGGGTTTTTTAGCGATTTCATATAAGTCACCTGCAAAGCAGCAAGAGGCAAAGCAGATTATAAACTAGTTTTAAATCAGTAAGTATGACTAACCAATTCATTAACATAACCGAATTACCCTCCGCTTACAACCATCTTGAGAAGATGTCGGTGATGGAGTTGCTAATCAATATCAATAGAGAAGATAAAACCGTACCGTTTGCAGTGGAAAAAGTAATTCCGAAAATAGAAGCATTAATTCAGGCAGTAACCGATAAAATGTTGATGGGCGGGCGACTTTTTTACTTAGGCGCAGGCACCAGCGGGCGGCTGGGTGTGGTAGATGCCAGCGAATGCCCGCCAACGTACGGTGTTCCCTACGGCCTGGTGATCGGCATCATTGCCGGCGGCGAAAAAGCAATTACACAAGCCGTGGAGTTTGCCGAAGATAAGGAAGACCAGGGATGGCTGGACTTGCAACATCACGGCTTGTCAAATCGTGATGTGGTGATCGGTATTGCTGCCAGCGGACGAACACCTTATGTATTAGGCGCGTTAAGTGAATGCAAGAAGAGAGGCATTGTTACCGGCAGCATTTCCTGTAATCAATACTCACCCATCAGCAATGTAGCCGATTATCCCATCGAAATTATTGTAGGCCCTGAGTTTGTTACGGGCAGCACACGCATGAAAAGCGGCACCGCACAGAAGCTGGTGTTAAATATGATTTCCACTTCAGTCATGATTCAATTGGGGAGAGTAGAAGATAACAAAATGGTGAACATGCAACTCACCAATGAAAAACTGGTAGACCGGGGTATAAAAATGCTCATGGAAAAAACCGGTATCACCGATTATGAAAAGGCAAGAACGCTGCTTTTGAAGCACGGATCGGTAAAAAGTGCACATGTTCATTTCCAATCCTAAGGTAACGTATTGCTTTACGATTGGTCCGTGGCTTATAGCCGCCGCTGGCGTCCTTTTTTACTGCTGTTGTACGAGCGTTTCAATGAGTTAAAGATAAAACTTGAATCTGGCTAACTTTTCATGCTACCATGTGAAATTTTGCTTCTTAATGGGAGTTTCATTTGAAGAAAAAACCAGCGGCAAGAGCCGAGTTCCGAGGCAGTAAAAAACCAAATGTGTAATCATTTGGACATCTTGTTACTGTCCATTTTCGGCAGTTGAACAGTCCCCGAGCCAAGGAAAAGGCTGACGTTTTTTTCAAGGGCAAGTGCTTTGGATGTGGGCGGGTTTGCGCGGCATTGGCCTTGAAAAAAAAGATGCAAGCCAACTGCTCATGATCTTCATATCACCATGCCGGTCATGGCGCTGCTAAAGCTTGTGCACTTGTATTTTGCATTTCTGCTCACGCGGAGAACTGATGAACTTTCTATTCAGCAATGGGTGAGCCTGAACAACTTGTGATAGCGGGAGCGCGAGGGGTATTTCGGGCAGGCTCTTGGATAATCCAGTGATCCTTTCGCAGGCTAACTGTTTCGAGCCTTGATTTTTTTCTCGTCCATCTCTGTGGGGAAAAAATCTGTCACGTACGCTACTTCTCCTTCCTTATCCAGGAAATAAATAATCTTTATCGTGCTTCTTGACGTACTCTGGTATAATAAATACCGATGTTCTTTTTGAAGATGTTGAAGGGTTAATTCTATCTGACCTCTTTCCGGTAATGTTTCTAACGAGGTTGTAATATCATAAAGTTCATCTGCTTTTTTTGCAGCACTATCATAAGACATGTGCTCATAAAAGTATTCCAATATTTCAAAGTAATGAAACTTAGCCTGTAAAGTAATTTCTACTTGGTACCTCTTGATTGTTTCCAAATTTCAATCTCTGTTTTAAAATCTGACAATTTAGTGATTCTCCCTGCCTCTATATCTTGCGTTGAAGCTTCTGCCCGGTTAACTAAATCCTGATCCGTGTATCGCTTAAATAAATTCTTATCAGTTTCCTTTTTCAAAGATTTAATCTCTTGAATGATTTTAATATCATTCAATCTTGCAAGCCATTCAATCAGCTGTAATTTCTCTGCCTGGATATCCATAATTCCTAAAATTTGATAGTTCAAAGATAACGATTTCATTCCTTTTTGGCTTTTTTTAGATTTTTAGAAACTATTATATATGCACCTTGTTGATCCTTGTTGATCCTTTTAATTCTATTTCAGCCTTTCGGCGTTATGAGTTGGGGGGCTAGCCATTAGCCAAGCACCGATATCCTCAATTAATTATGTCGTTCACGTTCAATCCTTTTCGATAAAAATCGGTACTCCAGACCTATTCTTGAGTTTACCTTACCGAGATAAGGGCTTTCGCGATTTGTGTCCAATACATTGTAGAGTAGTTGAATGCTCGTTTTTAGATGGTCGTTAATTCTTATATCCGTTTTAATTCCACCAAAATACGTTACAACCCACGTTCTTTCTGCGATGTTCTTATTTTGAGAAGAAATCACATACATGCGTTCAGCTTCTGCTACAAGCCAGAGATATTCTTTCATTCTGAAATGAACCATACCCCGGTAGCCATAGATTCTTTCAAGCTTATTAAATGATTCTTTTTTGAAGCTATATGAGAAGCGATCGTTCCAGCCCGCGCCGATGGTGAACCTGCTGGTAAGCTGGTAAAGCAGATATGGATTCATATCGAGCCAAAAATTTGATGAACCTTGAAACTGCAACGATAACCCTGGAGTAATTCGCTCGATAAAAGTCTTACTTTCAGAAAGACGTGGTCGCTTTTTCATCAGATCCACAATCTGATCGGGGTCTTTGACTTTGCTTTTAGCCTCTGATAACTTTTCAATAGCAGCCTTCAGCTCGTTCTCGTGACCTGCAAAATGATTCACGGCCATTTCCCTCGCTTTAGTAACCAGTTCTACTTTAGACGCCTCTATGTCATTTAATTTCTTAAGCTCATCGGCTTTGGCAATTTCCGCTTTGATACCCTTGGTCTGTTCGAGCGACATTATTTTTTCTTCACCACTTTTGGATAAGGAATTAATGTCTGTGTCAGTACTTATTCCTTTTTCTAGGTCCTGCGAGTACTTATTCATGTCATTCGTCAAACCATTAACTTCTTTAATTTCTTCTGGTGTCTCCACTTTCGCAATTGAACCGGTCTTCTCTAAAATTGTCGACTTATCTATACCCGCCAGACCATCAGAAACCTTAGAGAATTGTTTGAAATCTACATCTGGAATATCGCCCAGGCCTTTCGCTACGTTGGGGATATCCGGGTTTGTTAATCCAAATTTCGTTGAAAAATTTGGCGCCACACCGGAAAATTCCAGTCGTTTATTTAATTTATTGGAAATGCTGTCAAGCATTCTATTTTCATTGTATTTATTCTTTATACTATCCGAAAAGTTTCTGCTTTTAATTAACATTTTCGAATCGACACCTTGAAAGCCAATTTTCCTCGTGGACGAGTCAACGGGGAGTTTCCATTTAATGATTTGAAGTTGACTCTGCGACTTTTCAACCGAATCGTTAAAATGCACTAATTGAAGTGAAAGAGTTGAATCGGTTTTTATTATCAAACTATCCATCGAATTTTGTGCTAAATATAATACTCCCCAAAATTTGGACCACATGTTAAGTTAAAATTTTAAACTAACTATGTGTTACAAATATGAAAAAGAGTAGAAGAAAATTCAGTTCAGCCTTTAAGGCCCAGGTAGCCATTGAGGCTTTGAAGGAACGCT
>JANNPM010000474.1:0-42133 GCA_031400145.1 Chryseolinea sp.
CGGTAAAAGTTACCTCATTGTATCGATATTCAAAAACGGGATAGCGTTGAGCGTCCAGCGTATAGCCCTTGTAGATAAGATCTTTGATGTCATCCAGCGTATCCGGTAGCGGATCAGTTATGCGTGTTAGGAATGCGAGGGGAGCTTTGCCTGATTGGTCCAGAACAGGACCCATCGCTGTTCCTAACTGAGTCTCACCGCGATCATGCCACATCTCAGTAGCATTCAGAAAGTCACCTTTCCAAAGCTGCATCAACCCCGCCTGCTTCAGATCGTATGAAAAATTCAATCCTGTGGTTCCACCCACGGACATTACATGCGTTTTCTTTTTTCCGTGGTGTTCCATAAAAGATCTGACGCGCTCAGGCTCCCGGCCCGGAACGACCTTAATGAGTGGAGGAGGGGGCAGCCGGGGTAATGATGCGGACGTATGCAGCGCCTGAGGTCGGGAATTCAGCTTTCCGATATACAAACCCATGCCAGTCGGTGCCCAGGAAAAATCCTTTAGGTAACTGATTTTTATCGTGTGAATTCCGGCAGATAATTCCTTGGAGATTTCGTAATCCTGGAACAGATCGTTTGTGTTGATGACGTCTTCACCATCAATGTTGAGTTTTGCTTTGCCGACCTTCTTTACAATAAACTGGTAGGAGGTGTTTTCTTTGAGATCAACTTTTCCGGTGAAGACAAGGCAAAGCTTATGCGGGTTGTCGGCAAGCTTGATATCAATGGCTTCTGCCTTCCCTTTTCTGATGAGGTGTTTCGCGTCAACTTTGAGGAAGTCGTTAAAGTCACCTTCATAGTATTCATAGGTGATGTCTGTAAAATCCACATGGAAGTCATCCAATACCGCATACTGTATGTTGCGGAAAGCAACGGGTCCATGATCACCTTGTAACAACAACGGTCCTTTTGCCTGTTCATCATTAAACGCCGATGAGCGTGTTGGACCGCTAAGCATGACGTTTTCGTGAATAAGCGAACCGTTCAGAGAAACAGATACAAACTGAGCGGGCGAAGTTTTCTTTCCGGATGCATCAAACCGGGGCGCTCGGTATTCAATTTCGAGGTGCTGCCATAGGTTTGGTGCGCGCGATGCATTAATACGCGGCGGATGGCCTTCGAAGCCCTTCTTACCTTCAGGCCTGCTGTCGTCCCACCTTTCATAGATGCTTCCACAATCCACTGCGTGCGGAATGTTGTTGTTCCAGCTATCGTATAGCTGTACTTCATATCGCCCTGCCAGATATATGCCGGAGTTTGATCCCTTTGGTATCATAAAATCCAACGAGAGGAAAATATCTCCATGCTCGAACTGCGTGATGAGATTAGCAGTTGCCAAATACTCCTGTTTCGGATTGGGTTCGTTCAATAGAATTCCCGTACCCTTCTCCGTCTTGGGTTTGACGTCCGAATAACCAGCGTAAACCTGCCCGACTATTTTCCAGTTCGTCCCGGGTGCTTTGAATGCTGAAAGATCATTCAAGGGAAGGGTTGTTAATGTGTAGAACCGCTCTTGTGCCGATAAAGCAAAACAACAGAGAGAAATAGCTGGCAACAACGAAAAAAATCGTGTAAACATGAGGTGGAATTTTGGGAAGGCATTTGAGCCTTAAAGATATTTAAAAACTCATAGTGACCATAACTGATCGCGTGAATTTTACAGCAACTCAGACTATCTTCAGCCTTTAACTTCATCGCAAGTTATTGCGATGGTGAGACCCTCCATGATTGCTCTGCAAATCACCTGCTTTAAGACCCGGTACGGAATTGTCCGAAACACTTGCGAAGCAGCACGCGCGCATTGTGCATTATCATTGCCAGTCCATTCACAAATCAATTATCGGTACAGATCTTACCTATAATCACTACCTTACATTAAACACAAAAGATGCCGATGAGCTTAGTGTGGTTCTGTTTTGTACTACGCTTCTGGCAGGAAGAAGTTCCGTACAAGGCCAATGAGGATTTCGAAGTTAAGCTGAATTTTGAATTCAAGGATCGTGGATGGACGGATGTGAGCCGGATGGGACTCAACCCAACATCAAAAGAGTCCGAGCGAAGCCGCGGTTCGGGACCGTTGCCTTATCTCTATCTGAATTTCCGCGTATTGAAGCAATATCCCGGAGAACTGAAGATGCGTGTCGTGAAGAATGGCGATAAGATTGTACTTAGCAAAAAGTTTGATCTATCAACCCGCGTGAAGCTTGATCTTGGTTTTACTGATGACATCAAGGATCGTGTTAGCGCATATGAATACACCATATTGTTCCTCGACGAGAGCAAAAAACCGGGCAGCAAAGTCGTGATTTACTTTCATGAAGATGGAACGTATCTGGTGAATGGGCAGGTGCGGGGTAAGTTGTGACCCTTCATCCAACACGGCGAAACTTGCCAAATGACCGACTCCAATTCCCTTGCACTCCTTAAAGTTCAAGCTGATAAGTTAGTTTTTTATGCGTTAATTCGCGCAAAGTTCATTTGAATGCGTTGGACCACCATCCTTCTATTCTTACGCCAGTCCCATTATTCTCCCAGCCCAACGTGCAGCCTGATGCTGCTCGAAGGAAGTTGAAATTGTTAATGAATGACCAAGGTGAGACTCCTTTGGACGGGACCCACGCTCAGGTATTACGGACGATGTAAATAAAACAATCATGACACCACCCCCTTTATTCAAAACCTGGCGCCACTGGTATTTTATTGTGCTGGCAGTTCTATTGATCCAGATAGTGCTGTACACTTTGATAACCTACGCCTTTTCATGAATTATCTGGACTGGCTTGTGCTCGGCATCACCACAATATTGATTGTGCTATACGGGACATTGCGTACCCGCGGAAACAAAACGATAGAGGGATACCTCAAAGGCGACAATACCATGAAGTGGTGGATGATCGGGATTTCAATTATGGCCACTCAAGCCAGCGCTGTCACTTTTCTTTCAACTCCCGGACAGGCGATAGTCGACGGTATGCGGTTCCTTCAATTCTATTTCGGATTACCATTGGCGATGGTGATCATTTCAATCACTATGGTTCCCATTTATTACAAGCTAAAAGTATATACGGCCTACGAATATCTTGAAGGTCGCTTTGATCTCAAGACGCGATTGCTTGCAGCAATACTGTTTCTCATATTGCGGGGACTTTCGGCCGGCATCACATTGTTTGCTCCGTCGTTGGTATTGTCAACGATACTTGGCTGGCCATTATCGCTAACAACGCTTGTAATTGGTACATTAGTTATAATATACCTGGTATCGGGAGGCACAAAGGCCGTGAGCCTTACACAACGGTATCAGATGGCCATCATCATGGGAGGTATGGTGCTTGCCGGCATTCTTGCTTTCAAGCTGCTTCCAGATCATGTATCTTTTGCCGATACCATTTCCATCGCCGGCCAGCTCGGAAAATTCAATCTCGTCAACTTCAACTTTGATCTTGAGGACCGTTACAACATTTGGTCCGGCTTGCTGGCCGGCACCTTTCTGTTTTTATCTTACTTTGGAACGGACCAATCGCAGGTTGCCCGCTATCTCGGCGGAAGCTCTGAAACGGAAAGCAAACTCGGTCTGATCTTCAATGGCCTGCTGAAGATACCAATGCAGTTTATCATTCTATTCATTGGTGTGCTTGTGTATGTATTTTACCTTTTTGTGCAGCCACCGATATTTCACAACCTCGTGTTAAAAGACCAGGCAATGCAAACGGAAAAGGCTGCAGCATTGCGTGCCCTCGAAACAACATACGACGTCTTGTACGCCAAGAAAAGAAAAGCCGTTGATGGTCTTGTTAAAGCTATCCAGGTAAAAGATGACCTTTCTATCACCGCCTCAAAAAATTCGGTGTTTGAATTGCAGAAGCAGGAAAGTGCGCTCAGAGATTCCATGAAGGTTATTGTGGGAAAGGCGATTCCAAAAGCGAAGACAGGTGATCAGGACTATATATTTCTGAATTTCGTGCTGAGTAATCTTCCTCACGGTATCATTGGATTGCTGCTGGCGGTGATGTTCTCAGCAACCATGTCATCCATGGCCGGTGAGTTAAACGCGCTGGCGTCTACAACTTGTATAGACATCTACAAGCGTTGCGTTGTGCACGATGCAAAACCGGAACATTACGTGAAGTCGTCGCAGTGGTTTACGCTGCTCTGGGCGGTCATCGCCATGGTATTTGCGATGCTGGCAACCTTCGCAGAAAATCTTATCCAGTACGTCAACATTGTTGGATCACTTTTTTATGGTACTATACTCGGAATCTTCCTGACGGCATTTTACATGAAGGTGGTTCGTGGCACGGCAGTCTTCTGGGCCGCGCTGATTGGTGAGGGAGTAGTTTTGTATTGTTACCTGTTCACTGACATTGCCTACTTACTTTATAATATCATCGGTTGTGCCGTCGTGATTTCCGTTTCTATTGTCCTTCAGTTTACGCTGGTAAACAACAAAGCCGAACTATAAAAGGTCGCCAGGGATCAAGCTTGCGCGGAAAATGGAACTCCCCTTCCATCCTGGAGACACCATGCAAAGGCTATGAGCGATTACCCTCAAGTAGCTTCTAAGTAATTTGATATAAAATGCTTCTGTCTCAACATGATATGCTTCCGGCATTAAGCTTAACTATAACATCAGATTAGCGCTGCAAAAATTTAATGCAACGGGTAACGTACCCGATTATGCATATTGAGTTGCTGAATTTGGCATGTATCTTTCCTTCACTGACCGCTCTTCCTATCGAAAATAAAATGTGACCACTTTTCTTTTCCATTAAGGAACCGGACAAAATATCCTTATCTTTTCGGTCGTACAATGTTTGAAAAATATCTACACTCTTATGGAAGTAATTAAAAAAAATCAGTGGACGCAGCAAAATAACATCGACCTGATTCAAAAACTGAGAGATGATCTAGTTAAGGATTTTCTCGATGAACGCTACTTGAAGGAATTCATATTTGAAAACTATAATGTCCGGGAATTGTCCAACGTCAAGCTTGAATTCATTAAAAAGGAATTGAAGGAAATGCTGAAGGCTCCCCTTGACATGGTGCATTACGAGCCGATCTTTACCCACCTGAAAGAAACTGACTCCGAGTCGTTTGGTGAAGACAATGAACAACTCTTTTACATCGACATCGAAAAGGTGTTGAAGCGGTATATCTTTTAATTATACCTGCATCTGATTAAACCTGCATCGATGATGCGCATAAAAATTTTTATGCAGCACACTATTCGAAAAGCGCTATTTCATTAAATTTGGTGAGTACTAAACAGATTAGCCATGTCAAAAGCTCAGGACGCAAAGAAGGAAACAAAAAAGCCAGCTGCCAAAACATTGAAAGAGAAACGCGCAGAGAAAAAAGCAAAGAAAGCTGATAAGAAGTATTAATTGATCAATTGTTGACTGGATGTACATTACAGCCAGTATACTCTGCCCATGTGGACACAAAAAACTACCGTATTCAGTATACGGTGGTTTTTTATGATGTTGTTCTTTATTTCAATGTCTTGATGAGATCCTCATTCATCCGCTGATAGTCAGCATTTCCATCTTTCTTAGCGCTTTCCAGCGATGCGTTAGCCGTAGTCAAAGCACCTGAATTATCACCTAATCCTTTCTGGATCTTCGCTTTTTGATGCAGCACCCAGTAAGGATTTGACATACCTTCCGCTGCTTTGTTCACCCATTCTAGGGCTTGCTTAAGGTCTTTGCCAGTCTCGAGATAATACAAGGCTGCCTGAAAATAGTTAATGGGGTTAACCTGTGTGTTAGCTTTTATGGAGGCCATAACTTTTTCTTCGAAATCTGTCGCCACGGTGAACTTCACAGAAGTGTTTTCCCATGCCAGCTGCACCTTTGCACTTTTGCTGTCGGCTGAAAGGTCGCCGATAGCGAACGTTAGCATTTCCACCTTTTCGGTTAGCTTCTCTGACTTTGCCTTGAATTTTATCAGATCTTTTGATGCGTCATATCCGCCCATGTTGCCACCCAGGCTCACATCTTTATACAAGGAAAATGTCCACTCGGTTGCGGATGGCCAGGAAAGAAGAAGATACTCGCCCTTGGGTACATCCATTCCTTCCACCTTCACATCGTCGGAAAATGAAATACGCGTACCACCATTTGCCCCGGTACGCCAGATCTTTCCATAAGGCACGAGCGCGGCTGATTCGGTTCCAAATATTCTTCGTCCCTTTGCACGGGGCCTGTAGTAGTCGATCTTAACGTCTGTCAGGCCAACGGTTGTGGAGACAGAACCTTGCGGACTTGCCGAAGGAGTCACCACCTGGGCATGGTTTGAATAGAACCCAGAGATGAGTGTTACCAACAATAATAATTTTTTCATGGTGGATTTATTTTTAGTTTTTTATATGTTGTCCAAAGGTAGAAAAAACAATCTTGCATTGTAAAATCACATCATGAAGCTGCCGGAAAGCTTTTACCAAAGGTCGAATGTAGTTCGGGTAGCCAGAGACCTGCTTGGCAAAGTGCTTTACACTAACGTGAAGGGTGTCATCACAGGTGGCATGATCGTGGAAACGGAAGCATATTCATGGAAAGAGAAGGGATGTCACGCTTATGCAGCGCGCAGAACATCGAGAAATGAGGTCATGTTTGCAGAAGGGGGTCGTGCCTACGTGTATCTATGCTACGGAATGCACCACTTGTTTAACGTTGTTACCAATACAAAGGACACCGCCGATGCAGTGCTGGTGCGTGCCATTGAACCGGTGAAAGGGGAGGCCTGCATGCAGGAAAGACGTGGCGTGCTGGCAAACAGATTTCACCTTACTTCCGGTCCCGGCAAACTCACCAAGGCATTGGGTATAGACAGAAAGTGGAACGGAAAGAACCTGCGGGATCAAGACATCTGGATTGAAGATGCTGGAATCGCGATTCCCGCCAAATGGATCGTAGCCACCCCACGCATCGGCATTGACTACGCCGGAGACGATGCGAGCCTGCCGTGGAGGTTTGTTGTCAAGGGAAATGAGTGGGTGAGCAGGCGAAGCGCAGTAACGTGATTCCTGACGATCTACTCATCGCTTATTAGGCGATGCGCCGTATATTTGTGCCACGATGAAAGTATTTTTAGCTGCAGGAATGTTGTTGTGTTTTAGCCCCCTTTCAGCACAACGCCCAAGTAACAGCGCATTTCAAAGGGTCAACTCGGCATACGATGAGCTCAATCCGGTGATAAGCCCGGATGGAAAGACATTGTTCCTCACGATTGCCAATCACGCGGGCAATGTAGGCGGCAAAAGAGATCCGGGAGATATCTGGATATGCACATTATCGGAGGGTGCTCACTGGTCAGCGCCGGTTCACGGTGGCAGCCTCATCAACAACGCTGGCTTCAATGCGGTCGGAGGGATGTCGACAGACGGCAGCCAACTATTTCTGCTTAATCACTACAACGGTCGGGGTCAAAGCAGAACGCAGGGTATATCCGTGTCAAAGAAACAAGGCGAATCGTGGTCGAGGCCTGAAAATATCGTTATCCCATATTTCCATAATAAATCCAACGTCCTTAACGGCGATATTCTTGGCGACCAATCTGCCTTTGTGTTTTCGGCAGACGCGTACGGTACCCGTGGCGTTGAGGATATTTATGTTTCGGTGAAGAGCCCAGGCGGTAAGTGGTCGGAGCCACGAAATCTCGGAGGCAAGATCAACACACAGTTTCAGGAACTGAGCCCGGCGCTAAGTGCCGATGGTAAAACTTTGTACTTCTCCAGTAATGGTCGCAAGGGAAGCGGAAGCTTTGATATCTATTCGACTGTCAGGCTGGACGATACGTGGACAAATTGGTCCGAGCCTGCTAATATGGGGTCGGGATTTAATACTGAAGGCCGCGAACTTTATTATAGAATATATGAACAACTTGGCTATGGTGTTTACTCCAGCACGAAGAACAGCGATGGCTACGGTGACATCAAAATCTTTCTTTCAGAAGAACCTTACAAACGGGATAGCGTAGTGGTTGCCAGCGAACCGAAACCGGATTCAATCATTATAGAGGAAGTGCCAAGGCCGGCACTGGCGAACAAGCAGGTTCGCGTACACGGAAAGGTGAGCAATGCCAAGACGGGCGAAACGATCGACGCAAAGGTCTATTTTGATGCAACAGAGGGCGTTCAAACAGCGGGAGCCTCCATGTCGAATGGCTATTCCGTTATTATACCTTCAACCAGTGACTATACCGTAAAGATAGAAGCCATCGGCTACGTGAGCACTATGGAGAAACTGGACATTCATACTTATGAGATGAACGACCTGGAGATGAATTTCAAACTTCAGCCTGTGGAGATAGGCACAACAGTAAATCTTAACGATGTGTTGTTTGAACAGGGCAAGACCAACTTGTTGACGCAGTCGTACCCGGAACTTAACCTTGTGGCTTCTTTCCTTAAAACAAATCCGAAGGTAAGGATCGAGCTTGCGGGCCACACGGACAACCGTGGCATACCGGCACAAAATGTAAAGCTTTCACAAGCCCGGGTTGACAAAGTCAAAGCTTATCTGGTAAGCCTGGGCATTGACAGCAAGCGTATATCAGGAAAGGGATACGGCGGGTCTAAGCCAATTGCCAGCAATGAAACGGAAGAGACGCGGCTTTTCAACAGACGTGTTGAATTTATTATTAAGAAATTCTAAAGATCAGAAAGCAATCTTCGCAAGGGCTTTCATCACATGAGTTTCTTTTTATCAAAGTTTTCTATCGCCGATCGCGTCAGGTGCGTTCTATGGGCGACTACACTTTCACTTTCTTTTCTTTGTTTATTTCTCCTGATAAGTATTAATTCCGGAAATAAAGCCCGTGAGCCTGAGAAAAGAAAAAGCGGCCCGCATGAAAATCCAAGTGCTGGATCAGACCCTCAAGCTGATTGGTAAAAAGTCATTTGATGATCTGTATGTCGACGACATCTGTGAAAAGGTCAAGATATCCAAGGTGACGCTGTTTAAGTACTTCCCTCAGAAAGAGGACATCTTGCTCTATTATTTCAGAATGTGGTGCATGTCGCGTTGTGTCGACATCTCTCAAAAGCCGCGCGAGGGGATGTCCGCCATCCATTTCATTTTTGACAAGCTGAGCGAAGAATTAGAGGAGCGGCCCGGCATGATGCTAAGCCTTGTGGCCTATCTGTCAGATTCAAGGAGATCTCCCAAGCCCTTCCCGGTTAAGATGGAAGAGAAGAAATTGTTCTTTCCCAACGCACCGAATATCTCCACCATCGAGATGCTATCGCTCGATCAAATGTTCGAAAAATTCTCTCTGGAGGCCATTTTCAAAAAGGAGATGACCAAGTCATTCAACACCCGCGACATTACCAACCTGCTCTTATCCCTTTTCTTCGGAGGCATAGTCGTTTGCCACGTCAATCGCCTCAGCACGATTAAGCTGTATTTCCGCCGTAATGTGGACCTGCTCCTGAAATAGTGACGAACTAAAAGTTATGGACTATGGCTAGGACTTGAGCTACGGTTGGCGCCAGAACGCCCGAATCGCATGACAGCAACCTGGCAGTCTAATGAGCCGACTACACACCGACTCATAACTTCATAACTCAGTTTCTTACTCTCATCGCCCGCGTCCGACTCACCCGCTTGTCCTTCTTCCGATCATAGAACCGATGGTGATACTTGGGCTTTACGACCGAAGTTGTAGGGCCGGACTTCTTACTGCACGCGGGTAGCAAAAAAATAACTAGTAAGAGACCTAAAAGAACTTTTATCATGACGATTTGCCTAAAAATACTACTTTTTATTGTCACAGAATTGATGTCCGGTCTGAAGAAGAAGACAGCGATCCAAACAAATCTCCGGCATTTTGACAACCCGGTCTTCGCCACATTCCGGTTGAATTTTATATGAGGCCTCCCTCAATTTCCGCATACAGGGGAACGTGGACAAATCGATTGAAGGGAGTTGACATAACCTTTATCCTCTACGCAATGGTCGTATTCAACGGATCAGAGCCCTGATCAAATTTTCACCCTTAATTTTGGAGAAAAGCGGTCCCGGGGTATCTTTGCACTCCTTGATAGCGGCGTTGGCGTTTATCTGGGAGATTTGATTAGATGTTTCCTTGCGACATTTTACGCGGTTAGGATGTCCCGATTTTACTCGATGAGATCCGAGGCTCTAATCCTAAGTTGTTGTAAGGCATTGGCTTTAAGAATTTTGTATTAAAATAAGAGTATTGGTCCGGTAGTTCAGCTGGTTAGAATGCCTGCCTGTCACGCAGGAGGTCGCGGGTTCGAGTCCCGTCCGGACCGCGTAGTGATTCTTTAGTCCATTGATAGTCAAAACTTTCAGTGGATTTTTATTTTCAGGGGGACGGGCTAGGGGGCTTCTATCACCACGTCCATTCCGATTTGATTACGGAAATTAAAACAATCTGCTAGCGTTTTTTCAGGATTATAAATTTGGATGGAAACGTTATCAATGAGATGTTTCTCAATTCCTTCCTGGAATGCTTTTCCGGTAAATCTATGAATAGCTAGTGGTGGATAGTCGAGTAAGCTGATCACTGCCTGGTTCCTGATCTGCAAGTCACTGTAACGTTCTTTTCTTTCCAATAATAGTTCAAGTTCTGCAGTAGTAAACAGGTCTTGTACTTGCAGATCCCGGGCCGTGAATTCTTCAATGTCGTCTTCATGCTTTCACAAGGTCCTGACAACCTTACTTGCAAAGAATCAGTCCTGTGCTAAGGATCGGTGTGATGTTCACCTTCGTATCTGGATCTGCCGGGTCGTCTAACCGGATGTCCTCGATATTACTCCAATCATGATCGCTCATTATTGTTTCATCTTTCGCGGTGTCATTGACGGCATATACCTTGCCTTGCGCTTCGAAGACCACGTACGTTCCGTCAATGCATTTTACGGTGCCTTCGTCGACGCTTACCGGCCAGTCTTTGCCATAGTCTTCTTTGGATATTTTTTTACTTTTTACATTACCACAGCCGCAGAGTATAATGGCAACAACGACAATTAAGTACTTCATGTATATTTGGAGGTTGAGTAAGAATGAAAATTCGGTAACTAAGTTAAACAAATTTTCCTGTGACTGCAACGCTTGATTTGAATAGCGCTACTGGCGCAAACTGGATATAAACTATTTGTAAGCAATGCCACCAAGTCTGACACCGCGTCCATAACCCGAAATTCGCTTTTTGATTATTTTCATTTGGGTCTCATTGTTTCGGACGTATGCAATTTAAGTATTTCGACTTAACCAAAGCGGGATGAGCAACATGCAGGCCTGGGGAGTGAAGTTGCATCGGGAGTCCCCAAGTGTGCCTTCACCCCGATAACCTTTTCACCTTTTCATTTATGAAGCCGGCTCGATGTGCGTAAGGCACAAGTATCCCGAAAAACTATGTGGAAGTGAGAACGAACTTCCTATGGGCACCGTACATTAGTATTCTAGAATAAAGCATACAGGACAATTAATGCGGTATTTATGCAAGGATTTTTGATCGATATGGACGGCGTCATCTACGGTGGAGATACGCTGATCCCCGGAGCCGACATTTTTGTTAACCGGCTGGTGAAAGAGGATATCCCATTTACATTTATGACCAACAACAGTCAGCGGAGTCCTACCGAGGTCATCCGGAAAGTGAAGAAGCTTGGTATTAACATTGAGGAGAAACATGTTTTTACCAGCGCGATGGCGACGGGAAAGTTTATTGCGGGACAGATGCCAAGGGGATCCGGATTTGTATTAGGCGAGGGGGGACTACTGACAAGCCTTCATGAGAACGGATTAACACTGGTCGACACAGAGCCGGAATTTGTTGTGTTGGGCGAGGGCCGTAACTTCACGCTGGAAATGGTGCAGCGGGCCGTCGACATGATTCTCGCGGGGGCAAAGTTCATCACGACCAATCGTGACCCATCTCCTAAGATGAAGGGTTGGAATAATTTGGGCATTGCTGCCACTACCGCTATGATCGAGGAGGCGACCGGTACGAAAGCTTTTGTCGTCGGAAAGCCGGGCCCGGTGATGATGCGGTCGGCGAGAAAATTTATCGGATTGGAGACTGCCGACACCATTGTTATTGGAGACACGATGGAAACGGATATTCTTGGCGGAGTTCAAATGGGCTATAAGACCATCATGGTGCTTTCTGGCATATCGCAGCGCGACGACCTGAAGCGGTATGCGTATAAGCCGGACTTAATTGTTAATAGCATTTTGGATATAGAGCTTCCTGTAAAGTGGAGCGATTGAATGGTTCGCTACTCGGCTATAGTTGCTGGAGGACGCACATTAGCAGCAATGACGCCGCGCAAAGTCACAACGGATTTCGCTCATTAAATGACTTTGCAAACATCAGCATTACCGTGACATCGCCTTTATTTTTATGGAGCTTGTATTCCTGAAGCAATTCAGGGTCCTCGGCAAGCAGCTGCTCAAGTGATTTGATTTTTATGGGCTTGATAACGCCTGTTTTTAAATCCAGCCCTATCAGATCGAGATCGTTTGCAGCTGCCGCATGCCCAAAAGCGCCCCCGCTTCCATGGCCGACGGAGCAATTTTCATAATTTTTTAGCCCTATGGAGCTCGTCATACTTACTGCAAGCATCAGCACTTCTGCGCAAGTTGTGGAAGGCGTCTCTCGCAGGGTCGCCCAGGAGCCTATGGCATCTAATTTGGTGCATCGGGGGAAGCGGCCAAGATCATTGTCAATGAAATGATTAGATTCAAAAAACCTTTTCCATATGTTCGAACCAATTACATCTGAAATAACTTTAAGCACTGGACTTGTGCTTAAGGAAATCGCCACCGGCCAGTTGTTTGAAGTCGGCGTGAGAGCTAACGACGGAACGGATACCTGGCAGCTCATTGAAATCACTGACCCTGGTCTTAGCAGGATCGAATTGATGGCAGACAGGCAGATGATCGCCATGAAATACCTCGCAGAAGTTGAAGGATAACGCTGCCCAATTATAGTTAACTATAAGGTGAATTTCACCACTTGTTCTAGCACGCTCCGGCACCTATACTCCTGCGTGGAAGTTATTTCTTGATGCCGCGTAAAATTTAACAGTCGCATCAAACGTTTGCGTTGCAATCCTTATCGCTTAGTGCGCTTATGCCATCAGTTTTCGTCTCTAATTAATACCGGTTACATCTCCTGATTTCGTTTGTGTAACAATTTTAAACGCATCTCGACTGTACAGAGTGAGTTCTACGTTAATTTTGTGTTATCGAATTACCCTAAGTGTTTAATATGTCTTTTAAAGCATTGTCGATTTTCGTGCTGCTATCAGCAGTTACGTCAGTTTATGCGCAGAATGAAAAGTGGCCAAACCAGATGGTGCTATTCGATCCTTTATTCTGGAAGGACGAACTCAAGTTGGATGCTGCTCAATGCCAGGAAATAAGGCGCATTAACAGCCAGTATTACGAAAAGCTTTCTGCTGTAGCGCTGGACTCAAACCCTCGCAATGTAAAGGCGAAGGCGGAGATGTCGCTTCGGGAACGTAGCGAAGAAATTTGGGAGACGTTTCATCCAAAGCAACGCAAGCGCTGGAAGAAGATCTGGGACAATGAGTTTCAGTACACGTCGAAAGTCCATGCCTCGGACTCAGACTCCTACCGATTAAGTGGAGAGCTGCCTGTTCCCAACGTCTATTCTTCTTCTAGTAATTCGAGCAGGTAACCAAGAACTTCGGGAACACTTGCGCTCGAGGAACTGTGGGTGTCCACTTTAAGAACAATTCCATTTACACCTGACGAATTGATTGCTTGAGCCATGCCTTCTGCGGTGTCGACCTGAAGAAGTACTGGAATCTTTTTGTCCCCGCCTATTTCTTTGGCAATGATCCATGACGGCAGTATTGCTACGTCTGGCATGCTTTCTCCGGGCTTCAAGTTAAGAATATAAGGAACTGGGAAGCGCGCAAGCAGCGCTACTTCACGGATACCCATTTCCAGATAGTCAGGCTTATAGTCTTCAAGAATAGCCTCCAATACACTGCTGTCATTAAGCCCATAAATCTCGGCAACGAAAAGCGGCCCGTTAACCCATCCCCTGATTTCCTGAAATCGCGATGGCGCTACATAATCTGCATGACCCGAGATAACCTGAAATCCAATCATATCAACCCCCATTCCTGCACAATACCGCACATCACCAAGATTTGCCAGGGTTCCAACCTTTACGAACGCTTTTAATGGCATAGCTTTACTCCGAAAGAAGAAATAACTTTGTGCGATTTACGTTCAAAATTGTGGAGTGCATAGGGGATAACGAATTAATCTGTGAATCGATTGTTTAGATATGGCTTGTTAATCACTCCGCTGCTGGTCGTTTCCTGCGATTCTTCCGTCGAGCCCGAGGTCCCCGAGACAGCAAACGACTATCTTCCGCTCCGCAAGGGAGCGTTTCACGTCTACGATGTCACACAAGTGAAGTATGAGCTAGGCATTCCCGAGACGTTGACCTTCGAGTTAAAGACGCTGGTGGTAGATTCATTTGTTGACAATACTGGCATCTATAATTATGTTGTTCATCGTAGCACGCGGAATGACAGCCAATCTTCTTGGATATATATGGACACCTGGTCGGCCTATACAAAAGAACTTGAAGCCGTGACCCAGGAAGAAAATGTAGCTTTCCTGAAATTTAAGCTGCCCGCCTCCGATGGCATGGCGTGGGATGGTAACGCTTATAATGATATCGGTGAAGATATTTATAGCCTCGAACAGCCCGGCGCCGTCAAAACGTTTGGAGGAACGTCATATGAAGGATGCTTCACTGTCAATCAGAATAACAATGAGGACTTTATCGTTTTTCTCGATCAACGGCAGGAAGTTTATGCGAAGCATGTAGGCATGATCCATAGAGAGATCACCCAATTGCATTATTGCACCCAAGAAGAATCAGGTTGTCTCGGGCAGGAAGTCGTGGAAGAAGGCCTGATATATTATCAAACTATTAAGACTCATGGCTTGGAATAAATCCTTGTCGCTGCTTTTATCCTTACTATTGATGAGTACCACCTCGTGGTGTCAGGTGAATCGCTACATGGTGTTTTTTAAAGATAAGGCGGGATCCCCCTTCGACATTTCCAGGCCGGAAGAATTTCTCTCGCAACGGGCTATCAACCGACGCTTATCGCAGGGTATTTCAATAACTGCAGACGACCTCCCGGTGAATGCTACCTATATGAAAAGCGTGTCTGACGCCGGAGTTACGACATTTTTTACCACCAAATGGATGAATGGCTTGCTGGTGCAATGTGATCAGGCCCTACTGTCGGCGATGTTGTCCTTCGATTTTGTAGAACGGGCAGAATTGGTGGCACCCAATGCCCGCCTTTCAAGGGGCGGCAGAATCAAAGCAAACGAAGGGGTGAAAGCCGGCATGGCCGACGGAAAGACACAGGCGCAGCTGCAGCTTATCGGCCTGGATGAAATGCAGGCGGCGGGCTACAGGGGTCAGGGCATTCACATCGGAATTTTTGACAGTGGTTTCCAGGGGGTGAACAGCAGTGTACCCTTCCGGCACATCTTTAATGACGGTCGGATAGACCAGGCGTTGTCCAAGGACTTTGTTTTCAATTCAGGCGACGTATTTCAGCACGATGAACATGGAACGGAAGTCTTTTCTGTGATAGCCGCCTACGAAGAAGGGAACTTTACCGGTGGTTCTTACGCGGCGGAATATCAGCTTTACGTTACTGAAGATGTGGCGTCGGAGTATCGGGTGGAAGAATATAACTGGCTCTTTGCAGCGGAACGGGCGGATAGTGCGGGCGTTGATGTAGTAAATTCGTCGCTCGGATATTATGATTTTGATGACGCCAGTATGAATTATCCACAGTCGTCAATGGATGGGAACACAACAGTAGTCTCAAAGGCCGCACAATGGTTATCAGACAGGGGGGTTGTTGTGGTCTGTAGCGCGGGCAACGAGGGGGCTATTGCGTGGCAGATCATCACTGCGCCGGCGGATGCAAAAGATGTTTTGGCCATTGCCAGCGTAAATGCGGACGGGCAGCGTGCGGGAACGAGTTCGATCGGACCCTCAGCGGACGGACGGATCAAGCCAGACGTAGCTGCAATGGGTGTGAGCACCAGCGTCGTCAGGTCAGATGGCGCGACAGGGAACTCCAGCGGAACCAGCCTCGCCAGTCCATTGGTGACCAGCCTGGCAGCAGGCGTATGGCAGCGATATCCGCACCTTTCAAACAAGGAGGTTATGGATGTAATACGAAACTCCGCGTCCCAGGCAAGCTCGCCCGATAGCCTGATCGGATTTGGCATCCCGAATTTTAAGGCAGTAGTTAATTATCTGGAACGCCCACAGCAGGAAAACCCTTTTGAAGTTTATCCTAATCCCTTTAGTGCTGACACCATCTTAATCAGGCCATCGGATCCCGCGCAGATTACCGAATGCAAAATGGAGGTCGTGTCATCACAGGGTCAGGTACTATATGAAGCAGTGATAAACTTCTCATGGCTGCAGAGAACTTACACGGCTAACTTTTCAGGCATGGCTGAAGGATTTTACATCCTGCGCCTCTGGTGGGATGGCAAACCTTTTATTTTCAAATTGTTTAAAGCGAACGGATAAATTCCACGCAATGTCGAACGTTTGACTCTTGATACATTAACGTTATTTTTGGCGCAGACAATTTCATGAACGTACCGATAATTGCACCTTCAATCCTGGCAGCAGATTTTGCCCATCTCGCGCGCGCGGTGGAAATGATTAATCAAAGCCAGGCTGGTTGGATACACATTGATATCATGGATGGTGTATTTGTTCCCAATTTTTCAATGGGAATACCTGTGGTTGAAGCCATCCAGCGTCATGCAAAAAAAGTGCTCGACGTGCATCTTATGGTAGTCAATCCGGAGCATCACGTTGAGGCTTTTCAGAAGGCCGGTGCACAAAATATCTCCGTGCACCTCGAAGTATGCCGGAATATGCACCGGAATATTCAGCAAATCAGATCGCTTGGCTGCACGGTTGGCATTGCACTGAACCCCCATACGCCGGTAATGATGCTTGAAGATGTCATTCAGGATATCGACGTAGTGTGTGTAATGTCGGTAAACCCAGGCTTTGGAGCGCAGAAGTTTATACCGCATACCTTCACGAAAGTCCGGCAGTTGCGTGAAATGATCGTTAAATCGTCATCTAACGCGAAGATCGAAATTGACGGCGGCGTAAATCTTTCCAACGCTCATCAATTACTGGAAGCCGGCGCTGACATCTTAGTCGCCGGAAACTTCATCTTTTCATCAGAAGACCCCGCTGCAGTCATCAGCAAGTTAATGAACATTGCTTGACTCTTTAATTTTTCACTATTCACTTTCAACGATTCCACCGAGTGTTTCAACATCTCAGAGCCCGTTTATTTCGATAAAAGATTTCTTCATTGGAATTCAGAAAATCTGTCGTAGTTCGGACCTCGTAGATAGGATGATTCAGGAATTTAAGTTAACTTTAAACCTCAACGGCCAGATTATGAGTGGCTTACATTTTTTATATCAGGCGTCTAAATACATTTTTTTCTGAAGCGTTTCGCTGTAATAATATACCTCGCCGTATCCGGTGTGCTGTTTCTCAGTCAAACGGCAATGGCACAGTACGAGACAGAGCAGGAGGCTGTTGTTCCACTTGAATATTTTTATATCAAGCGACAGGGAACTGGTTTCGTCCGTAAGGTCCTCAGCAAAGTTACCTTTGGTCTTAGTACGGGTTATGGAAACACCACTTTCAAGCACGAAATTGAGGGCTTTGGCATTATTCAAAATCCCAATGAATCACCAAGGCTGTTTCAACCGGCCGATGTTACAATAGGATATTCCAATTGGGTTAATGAATCAACACCGTCGGTAAATACCGTACAGTCGGGCACTTTCCTGGTCAACTCAGATACAACCTCGATTGGATTTCGAGGCAAGGCATTTAACATACCCGTTAAAGCCACGATTCACGTTGATTTCAGCAACATTCGCGTTGGCGGCGGCTTTTCAATTGAGCACGTAGATATGGGTTCCTACAAGCCCACGAACTATGTCGAAAGCATAAGAGATTTCTCCACAGGATTCTCAAGTTTTTTTCTAAAAAAATATTTCGGAATGATTGGAGGCACTGTTTACCGGTACAAGCAGTACTTGCTTGTAGTGGATGCTAACATCGGGGGCTATAGCCTGGGAAAGAATTTCGAGAAGAGCCAGATTAAGAAAGGCATTTTTATAAACCTGGGTGTCGCAGTTGAACGTGAGATGTCGGAGTACTTCAGAATTTTCGTGCGGCCCGCATACGAGATAAAAAGTTATACGCTAAGCTTTCCTGAAACCACGCAGAGTATCAATCATAAGTTTAACGCATTTTATGCCAATGTAGGCGTTACTTATCGTATTCCGGAATTACGGAGATGTTTCCTGAAGTCATGTAAAGCGCAGATGAATCACGCCCACGGCAACAAAGAATACCGTAGCAGGGTACATCCTGTTTACAAAAAGCAGAATCCACACTACGGCGAGAACCACCCCAACCTGATCAAGTACAAAGGAAAAAACAAGCGGAAACTAAATCCTTATTAGCGCGCATTTGTCAGGCCGTTTCTATCATCACCAAAGCGAAAAAACGCAGAAACTAATTGTTGTCCTGCCACTTAAGAGCAGTGAATTTTATTATCTTGCAAAGCTCGAAAAAGAGCCTTGATAAGCTGAAAACAAAGATTTTTACATGGCAGAAGAGAGTGGTAACCTACCCCCCGCAAGGCAGAATATAATTCCTATTAATATTGAAGATGAAATGCGCGGAGCATACATCGACTATTCGATGTCCGTCATTATCTCCCGCGCATTGCCAGACGTCAGAGACGGACTTAAGCCCGTTCACCGGAGGGTGCTCTTCGGCATGCAAGAACTGGGAGTAAATTACAACAAGGCCTATAAAAAGTCAGCCAGGATTGTCGGGGAAGTATTGGGTAAGTATCACCCACATGGAGATTCTTCAGTGTATGATACGATGGTCCGAATGGCACAGGATTGGTCATTGAGATATACACTCGTCGATGGCCAGGGAAACTTCGGAAGCATTGACGGTGACTTCCCGGCAGCGATGCGATATACCGAAGCCCGGTTAAAGCGCATTGCGGAGGAGTTGCTTGCGGACATCAATAAAGATACGGTTGACTTTCAACCCAACTTCGATGACTCTCTCACCGAGCCTACCGTACTGCCCGGCAAACTTCCTAATCTTCTCATTAACGGATCGTCAGGCATCGCAGTAGGAATGGCAACCAATATGGCGCCCCATAACCTGACAGAGATACTGAATGGCATCGTGGCCTACATCGACAACAACGATATCACCATCCCTGAGCTGATGAAGCACATCACTGCGCCAGATTTCCCAACAGGTGGATTGATCTATGGGCACTCCGGGATACAGGAAGCTTTCATGACCGGAAGAGGGCGCATTGTAGTGCGCGCGAAAGCTGAAATTGTCACGTCCGCGACTGGCAAGGACCAGATCATTGTAACAGAGATCCCCTATATGGTCAATAAAGCGCTGATGATTGAAAAGACAGCTGCCCTGATCAACGAAAAGAAAATTGAAGGAATTTCTGACCTCCGTGACGAATCTGACCGCGACGGATACCGGGTTGTATACGACCTCAAAAAGGACAGTATTCCCAATATCGTGCTGAACAATCTTTTTAAATACACGCAGCTTCAGTCAGCATTTAACGTCAACAACGTCGCTCTGGTGAAAGGAAGACCGCTTACGCTAAACCTGAAGGATCTCGTTAGGTATTATGTGGAGCATCGCCATGAAGTGGTTATCCGCAGGGCAAAGTTTGAATTGGCAGAAGCAGAAAAGCGTGCGCATATACTGGAAGGGTATCTAATCGCTTTGGATAACCTGGACGAGTTGATCGCGCTGATCCGTAATTCAAAGGATCCGGAAATCGCAAAAGAGGCATTGATCACCCGCTTTATACTTTCCGACGTCCAGGCAAAGGCAATTCTAGATATGCGTCTCCAGCGGCTCACCGGACTTGAGCGTGATAAAATCCTCCAGGAATACCAGGAGGTAAAGGAACTGATCGGTAAGCTCCAGCACATATTGGCAAATGAGCCGATCCGTATGCAAATTATCAAAGACGAGCTTAAGGAACTTCTGGACCGGTACGGCGACGAACGCCGAACACTGGTTGTACATAACGAAGACGATATCTCATACGAGGACATGATCCCTAATGAGGATATGCTCATCACGATATCGAACCAGGGGTATATCAAGAGGACTTCGCTGTCAGAATACAGGACGCAGGGCCGCGGGGGTGTGGGATCCAGAGGCGTTGCTACCAAAGAAGATGATTTTACAGAGCATCTCTTCGTAGCGCAAGCACATAACTATCTGCTTATTTTTACGGACCAGGGCAAAGTTTACTGGAAAAAGGTATATGAAATTCCGGAGGGCACGAAGACTTCGAAGGGCCGGGCAATTCAAAACCTTATCAACATTGAACCCGGCGATACCGTCCGCGCATTCATTAACGTAAAAAATCTGACCGATGAAAATTACATCAACAATAATTTTGTAATTCTATGCACCCAGAAAGGAACCATTAAAAAGACATCGCTTGAAGCATACTCAAGGCCGCGCCAGGGGGGCATCACGTCAGTTTCGATCCACGAAGGCGACCGATTGCTGAACGCTTCATTGACAAACGGTAGTAATCACATTATCATTGCAAAAAGTGAAGGGAAGGCCGTTCACTTCAACGAACAGGACGTGCGACCCCTGGGTCGCACGGCTGCCGGTGTTCGCGCCGTGACGCTTGAATCGGAAAGCGATAAGGTAATAGGCATGGTGTGCGTAAATCGCGAGGATGCTAACTTGCTGGTGGTATCTGAAAATGGTTACGGTAAACGATCCCTGATTAATGATTACCGGATTACTAAAAGAGGCGGTAAAGGCGTGAAGACGCTGAATATTACTGAAAAAACTGGCAAGCTTGTTGCCATCAAGCAAGTTGTCGATGACGACGAATTGATGATCATCAACAGGTCGGGCATAACCATCAGGATCAAAGTCAGTGAGCTTAGGATCATGGGACGCGCAACACAAGGGGTCCGGCTGATCAAGTTAAATGACGATGACCGTATTTCTTCCGTAGAGAAAATTCAGAAGATTGATAAAATCGATGACGTACCAACAATTTAATCCAAATACCATAAACTTAATAAAATGAAAAGATTAACACTCTCTCTGTTATTGTTAGCGACAGTTGCTGCCTATGCGCAGAAGGCTGTAAAGCCTAATCTTAACAAGGCATTGCAGCTATGGACCGAGGGAAAACTAGATGAGGCCAAAACTATGATCGATGCGGCAACGACGTATGAAAAAACGATGAACGATGGAAAGACGTGGTATTACAAGGGTCTCATTTACGCTTCTTTGGATACCACCTCCAATGAGACTTTTAAAACCCTCGCTCCGGATGCCTTCCAGGTGGCGCTTGAATCGTTCAAGAAAGGAGATGAGATGAACAAAGGAAAGGAACACTTCACGCAAGACGCGACTGGAATGCCTATCCTGAAATCCCAACAGATTGCGTACTGGCACGGAATGTACGTAAACAAAGGAGCCAATGCATACCAGGAAGAGAACCTTGAAGATGCCTTAAAGAACTTTGAAAAAGCCCAAAAGATATTGCCAAATGATACGCTCGGCTATTTTTACGCGGGGTTTGTGGCGAACGGCATGGAAAATTATGATAAGGCCATTGAATCGTTTCAGAAATATATTGATCTCGGCGGTAAATCTGTTGATGCTTATCTGAGCATCATAAACATCTACAGCGATCCAAAGGAAAACAAAGAAGAAGCTTTAAAAGTGCTGCGCGCAGCAAAGCCAAAATTCCCGAATGATCCGCAGCTCCCGAAGGTAGAAATTGGTTTGCTAATCGATTTAAAAAGAATCGACGAGGCAAAAACCGGACTGGAGAATGCGATCAAAGCGGAACCTGGCAACAAGATCCTTCACTTCTATCTGGGTTATGCCAATGCTAACCTTGAGAAATATGACGAAGCCAAAAAGAATTACGAAGATGCTCTTAAGGTCGACCCAAACTATTTCGAAGCCCAGCTTTACCTTTCAAAACTGATGTACAATGATGCCGCAAAGATCAAAAAGGATATGTCGACCCTGGGAATCTCTGCTGCCGACAAGAAGAAAAAATTTGATTTGGATAAGGTGCTCGTGGAAAAGCTAAAGGTAGCACAGCCATATTGGGAGAAGGCGGAAAAAATCAATCCCAAAGATCAGGAAGTTACCGACGTGTTGTTCTCCATTTATCAGGACCTCGGCAATGACCCTGGCATGCAACGACTTGTTAAAAAGAATAAGGAACAGGGTGTAGAAGATAATTGATCAGTAGTCATGCCGTTAAAAGCCATGTTTCCGCTGTCAATTTTGATCCCTGGATAATTATTGATAGCTTGAATAGTTAAATTACGAAGTAATCTCAGCAATTGTGCAAACGGACCATTGAATGTAGTCCCCGAAAAATCTTCCCTGACACGGGCCGGGAGTTGAAGATTATCTAACATGGCTGGTAAGAAAAGCATAAAGCAAGTCGTCGGAAAGCTTTTTTCCCGTTGGTATATCTATTTGATCACGCTTTTCATTACACTTCCTCTTGCCTTTATTTATCTGAGAATGGCGCCTGAGCAGTATGAGGTAAAAGCTTCTATATTACTTCTTGGTGAAATGGCGTCCGGCGTGGATACAGAGCACATGATGAAAGAGGCCAAAGACCGTAAAATTCATGCGGGGATAGTCGATCAGATCGGAATCCTGCGTTCTTACTCGATGGTCGAACGGGCAGTCAGCAACCTTAACTTCGGCGTATCGTATTTTACAATGAAGGGATACCTTTCTCATGAAAGTTATGATGATTCTCCGTTTGAGATTACAATTGACTCTACAGTCAGTCAGGCTGTGGAAATTCCGGTGGAAATCAGACGCATATCGTCAACGCGTTATCACGTCAAAGCATCGGGCAAGTCAGTCAAGATCTACAATTACATTACAAACCAGGTGGATACCACCGTCAATGATCTTAATATTGATGAAGAGATCCCCCTTGATAAGCCTTTTGTTAATAAGTACTTGAGTTTCAAGGTAAAGTTCAGAGACCGACCCAGTGCCACCGAGGCGGATCGAATGTACTTCCGGCTGCTGCGTTTACAAGCCGTGGCAGAGGAATATCAAAAGAAACTAAAGGTTGTGGCCCTTGCCGACGATTCAAGGATCGTGGATCTCAGCGTTACGGGACCGGTACCGGCAAAGGAAAAAGCATTCTTGTCAAACCTGCTCCAAGTCTATTTGAAAAGTGAAATTGATAAGAAAAATGATCGTGCATTGACCACCATTAGGTTCATTGATAACCAACTTAACAATTCAGGAGACACATTAAGCGAACCTGTTCACAATGCACTTTTGGAGAAAAGGGTTGAAGCGAGGATTTCCATTTCCTCGAATCTGGTCGGCAACACGGTAATTGACAAACCATACCTGACCAATGGCGGAGATCCATATTCGCCGAATGAAAGAGATGTTTACGTGCTCGCGTTGATCGTGGGATTGGGGACTGCCGTAGGCTTTATTCTTTTGAAGGACTTTCTTAATGATAATATTATATCCGCCGAGGATGTTGAACGCAATACCAAAATTCCCTTTATCGGAACCATTAGTCATGCGAATAAGAGGGAACAAAATTCTATTGTTTCTCATACAAGGTCACCTGTGGGTGAGTCGTTTCGTTCGCTCCGCGTGAACCTTCAGTACCTGACGCTCGGTGCAAACGCCCATGTTATTGGAATCACATCTTCCCGCGAAAGCGAGGGTAAGACGTTTTGTGCTGTTAACCTGGCCGCCGTTATGGCATATTCAGGAAGAAGGACCGTGCTCATTGATACTGATATGAGACGGCCGAGGGTAGCCTCTTACTTTCAATTGGAGAACCGGAAAGGGTTGTCGAACTTTCTCGTAGGGGATTGTTCATTTAAAGAGATCCTTAATAACACGGAACACAAAGGGTTTGATGTTATTGGGTCGGGACCGATTCCCCCGAATCCCGTGGACCTTATCGGCAATCCGCGGATGGAAGAGTTGATCACTACACTGAAGCAGACATACAGTACTATAATTCTGGATTCCCCTCCAATGGGTTACGTTTCAGAATACATTATTTTGATGAAATACACGGAAGCTAATCTTTATATCGTAAGGTCAGATTATACAAATAAGAATAGTCTGAAAAAAATAAACAATCTATTCGAGCGCGAAAAGCTCACTAATTTCAGCATCCTGCTTAACGATGTAAAATCGTCCAAGGCGTCAAACAATTATTACGCGTACGGCTATGGATACGGATACAAATATTGAATAGCTGTAAGCTTCAAGCTGCAACCTTGTGCGTAGCTGCTGAACATGCTTGAAGTGACTTAACAGAAGACATTTGCCGCTCAGCAAGTTCTTTGAACACCGCTATTATTACAAACGTTGCAGACGCACACGCTTTCAGCTTGAAACTTGTCGCTTGAAGCTTCTGTTTCAGCTATTCCGCCTGCGTGTAAATCCACACTTCCTTAAGAGGGTTTTTCCAGCGAAATTGATTCCTCACCTTCCTGGCTTCATTTAAGTCGCGGGTGGAGATAAGGTAGGTATAATATAGGTTGTTCTTTGGATTAAGCGCCACGTTTACGATATAACCCTTTACCATCAACTCTCTGGCGAAGTTTATTGAATGACTCAAACCCTTAAATACTCCGACCACCACATACGTCCGACCGGTTGTGAGCGTAAACGATTCGCTCTTCTTGGGGTAAGCGACTCCAGGTGAAACACTATTTGCCGTCCCGTTGTCCGTTGTAGGATCGATCTCAATGATCTCAAATATCTCCTCATAATTGGTTTCGGGTGACACCATCCTCGCCGATCTCCTGGAACCAGGACGCTCATTAGAACCTTTGGAATCGCTCTTTACTGATGGTGTCTCATTCGCCATCGGCAACCTCGGTCTGGACCGGGCCTTCGTTATAAGTTTGGTCCTCTTATTAGTACTACCAAACTTAATTCCCAGATGCACTTCGTGTGAACTTGCCGAAATGGCGGACTCAAATGGAGGGAATTCGTAGCTGTAACTCAAACTGAATTTGCTTTTTAAATTAACACCCATGAATAACGCCAGCCCATTATTTTGATTAAAGCTTCCGCCGGTCCAAAAATCATTCTTGAAATATGCCATCGCTGCTGCTTCCCATGAATTTTGTACTCCGTCTTCAGTTTGGCGGTAAAGGAAATACGGTTCAATAGCAATGTTTTCGCTATTGGGTAGCGTCCACTTATAGCTCAACGAGTACAACCGGTTCTTAAGGTTGGAAAATTTGAATTCGTTCAGCGATAAGGAATTAAAGGCATTGGATTTGAAAAGATCTGTGAAGGTAAATCCAATGCGTAATCTACCCAGCACATACAAGATGCCCGCGTTTCCGTTAACAAAGAAAGTATTTGACGTAAGATTCATGATGGCTGGGTCAATGTTGTTCATTTCATCGGCGTTCAAGTCAATCTTGTTCATTCCGACTCCTCCTGAAATACCGAATCGCAACGATTGATCTACATTAATTGGAACGAGGTATCCAAAAGTGACCATGAGGGAGGAACTGCGCAATAAGATCTGCCTGTCCGAAGAATAGCTGAAGCCAAGTGATACACGGTCGCTGGAGGGAAATTGCAGGCTAAAGCCGGCGCTTCGTGGGGCATCCTTGAAATTTGACCATTGTTGCCTGTAGCCAACACTGGCTTCCATAGCGTTGTTGCTTGCAACATACGCAGGATTGAACAAATAGGGATTTACAGAAAATTGTTTATAAAATGTGGTGGAGTGCTGTGCGTTCAACCTCAATAGAATAGCAAAAAAAAACAAAGAGAGGGTAAAAGTTTTCTTCATGACGATTGACAATGCTGGATAGGGCATTGGAAACTCCAGGGGTGTGGTTAGGATGGTTTGTTAAACTGCGATCAGAGTCGCAGTAGGGGACGGGCTGATAATAGAGTTGGAGCATTCTCATAGTATGTGCCAGTCGGGGGACGTATACAAGCAATTTTTTTGAGTTGTCACTGGCGAAAGTAAATAGTTGAAATCATACTAGCATTAAATGCCGGTAGTTTCATGTGCGGGATTCAATGGGAACGATTGTTATGCCAATGAATTACTTGAGCGCCCGTTGAACGGTCGTTTACCAATGTTCATGGGTGCCTTGTCGGGCGCCATTCACTGACGCTGGCCCTGTTTATCATGAAATAGTTGCTGCAAAGTTATCTAAATGCAAAGTGGTAACCGCGGTAGAAATTGGCGTTAAACCCCTGAAATAATCTAGCACCTGTGAAGAAATTTTCTCATCAAACGATGTAAATGGTTTGATTGCGGGTTTTCGTTATTTATGATTTCAATCTGCGAAAAGAATGATTTCAATCACAACCGAGCGCGTTTTAAATGCCCTTTTTTGCACAATTACAGACTAAGGAAAAGCATGATTATATAAATAACCAGGCAAAATAAAATAACTAGGACAAAACGAATATGAAAGCAGTAATTTTTGCAGGTGGCTTTGGAACGAGAATCAGCGAAGAAAGCGGTGTTCGGCCAAAACCCATGGTAGAGATCGGTAGTAAGCCAGTGCTTTGGCACATCTTAAAGATCTACTCTCACTATGGTATTAATGATTTTATTATCTGTTGTGGTTATAAGTCGTATGTGATCAAAGAATACTTCTCTAACTATTTTCTTCACACCGCCAACGTCACTTTCGATCTTAAGAATAACAAGATGGAAGTACATAATGCATTTGCCGAACCGTGGAAAATAACCCTCGTAGAAACGGGAGTCGAAACAATGACCGGAGGCCGGCTAAAGCGCGTCAAGGATTTCATCGGCAGCGAAACATTCTGTCTGACTTACGGAGACGGCGTAAGTGACATTGATATCAGGAAGCTAATCGACTTTCATAAAAAGCAGGGCACGGCTGCAACGCTAACGGCCGTGCAACAGCCCGGCCGTTTCGGCGCTTTCACCTTAGGTCAGGAAGACGTCAAGATCAATCATTTCCAGGAGAAGCCTCTTACTGGCGAAACACCATGGATCAATGGAGGATATTTTGTCTGTGAACCTTCTGTGCTGGATCTTATCGAAAATGACCAAACCACCTGGGAGCGGGAACCTCTGGAAATGCTAGCCTCATCCGGAAATCTTTCTGCGTATAAGCACGCCGGCTTCTGGCAGGCAATGGATACCCTCCGGGACAAAAACTATCTGGAGGAGCTATGGAAGTCAGGAAAAGCCCCTTGGAAGCTCTGGAAATGAACTTTGTATAAAATTAACTGGGAAAAATTGCTTATACTTACGCACTGGAAATATGAAAATTGTCATTTTTGGAAATATGGGATACGTCGGTCCCGGCGTGGTATCGAGACTTAGATCGACCTATCCCGAAGCCAACATTATTGGGTACGACACAGGTTTTTTTGCCAGCTGTCTGACAGACGTTGACTATCTTCCAGAACGGAAGCTTGACCATCAATATTTTGGTGACATCAGGAATGTTCCGGATGATGTGCTGGAGGGAGCAGATGCAGTGGTAAATCTTGCTGCTATCTCTAATGACCCGATGGGGACGAAATTTGAAGAGGTAACCTTAGATGTTAATCACAAATCAGGAATCGCACTGGCGAAGCAGGCAAAGGAACTCCGCGTTAAGTCGTTCATTTTTGCATCGAGCTGCAGCATGTATGGTTCAGCAAGCGACGGTGCCAAGACTGAGGAATCTACGCTAAATCCGCTTACAGCGTATGCGCGATCAAAGGTCTTTACCGAACAGGACCTTAAACCTCTTGCCGACAAAAACTTCACAGTAACATGTCTGCGCTTTGCGACTGCCTGCGGAATGAGCCCGCGGTTACGCCTCGACCTGGTATTAAATGATTTCGTGGCTTGCGCATTATCCTCAAAACACATTACCATATTAAGTGATGGAACTCCGTGGAGGCCATTGATCAATGTCAAGGACATGGCTGTTGCAATTGACTGGGCCATAAGCCGGCCCGCATCGATTGGCAATTTCCTCGCTGTAAACACCGGTAGCGATAAGTGGAATTACCAGGTCAAGGATCTTGCGGAAGCCGTTGCCAGCGTAATACCCGGCGTTGAGGTTTCAGTGAACACTGAGGCGCCCCCGGATAAGCGGTCGTACATGGTCAATTTTGACCTTTACAGGAAACTCGCGCCGGATCATCAGCCCCAATATGATTTAATTTCCACCATTAAAGAACTACGAGATGGTCTGGAGGCGATGAAATTTCATGATTCAGATTTTAGAGACTCAAAACTCATGAGGCTTAAAGTACTTACTACTTTGCAGGAGAAAAAGGAACTCACCGAAAAGCTCCAGTGGCGGAAATAATTAACGAACTCAACGAATAGTTGCATGATTTTTACAGAAACCAAATTGAAGGGCGCATTTATCATCGACGTAAAAAAAATTGAAGATGAGCGCGGATTTTTTGGAAGAGCGTGGTGCAAAAAGGAATTTGAAGCACACGGTCTTTCATCAGATGCCGTTCAGGCGAATGTTTCCTATAACAAAGAAAAAGGAACAATTCGCGGCATGCACTATCAGGTGGCGCCATATGCTGAAAGCAAGACGGTAAGATGCACGTCGGGCGCAATCTACGATGTGATAATTGACATCCGTCCGGAGTCAGCAACTTATAAACAATGGATCGGCGTTGAATTAACCGGGGACAGCTTTAGGATGCTTTATGTTCCTGAAGGTTTCGCGCACGGGTTTATTACGCTTGAGGAACATACTTCAGTGCATTATATGGTCACTGCCTATTACACACCTGGAGCGGAAGCCGGCATACGGTTTGATGATCAGGCATTTAATATTGCCTGGCCTATAGCGCCCAAAGTAGTTTCTGAAAAAGATAGGGCACATCCTGCGTTTCAGGAAAAGATCCTCGTGAATAAATAGTCTCACTAAACTAAGTAAGTTATATGGTCATTGTGGATACTGCCCTCGCCAGGCGAGCATCAGAAAACAATCCTGTTAAAGTTGCCCTGGTTGGAGCAGGATTTATGGGTAGAGGTATTGTGATGCAGATCGCCAACTCTGTTCCTGGAATGGAACTGGTAGCAATCTACAACCGGACAGTTGAAGGTGCTAAAAGAGCATATCGCGAAGCGGGCATCGATGATTTCCAGGTGGTTAACGATCAGGCTACGCTTGAGCACCGAATTGCGAAAGGGAAATACTCGATAACCGAAGATCCATTCCTGCTTTGCAAGGCTGGCAACATCGACGTTATAGTTGAAGTAACAGGTGCAGTGGAATTCAGCTCGCGCGTTGTATTCGAAGCGATCAAGCACAAGAAGCACGTAGTGATAATGGACGCCGAACTTGACGGCACTGTTGGCGCTATCCTGAAAGCGTATGCCGATAAGGCAGGCGTTGTTTTGACAAATGCAGATGGTGATCAGCCTGGGGTTGAAATGAACCTCTATCGTTTTGTGAAGAGTATCGGTGTAAAGCCCGTCCTTTGCGGAAATATCAAAGGACTTCAGGACCCATATCGCAATCCTGCTACGCAGGAAGGCTTTGCGAAAAAGTGGGGCCAAAACCCCGCGATGGTAACTTCGTTCGCTGATGGCACCAAGATTTCTTTTGAACAGGCAATTGTGGCTAATGCAACGGGCATGACCATTGGTCAGCGTGGAATGTATGGCCCCACAGTTCCATCAGGCACTCCTCTTAAAGACATTCTTAACAGATATCCTTTGGATGTACTTACGTCCGGGCCTGGCATTGTGGATTACGTGGTGGGTGCCGAACCCGGCCCCGGCGTATTCGTGCTGGGTACTCATGATAATCCGAGGCAGCAACATTATTTGAACCTTTATAAGCTTGGCGAAGGCCCGCTTTATTTGTTTTATACTCCTTATCACCTTTGTCATTTCGAAGTTCCATTAACGGCTGCAAGGGCTGCACTATTCCATGATGCTGCTATCACACCGATCGGCGCGCCACAAGTTGAAGTAGTGACAACGGCCAAGATCAATCTGAAAGCAGGTGAAAAATTGGACGGTATTGGATGCTTTATGACCTATGGACAGGCTGAAACAGCTGAGATCACATCCGACCAGCGTCTGCTCCCAATGGGACTCGCAGAAGGTTGCGTGTTAACACGAGACGTGGCCAAAGATGAGGTTCTGACATATTCGGATGTGATATTGCCGAAGGACAGATTCTGCGACAAACTAAGACATGAGCAGAATGATTACTTTAAGGTCACCGCATGATGTTCGATCGGTTTTGATTTCCTGGATAATGGGTTTCATTGTTTTTTTCGTCCAAAAGGGACATTACTTGTAAAGACAGTTCGCAAATAAATTATCTCTGTGCAATACGATGTCATAATTGTGGGTGGAGGAGCTGTTGGCCTGGCCACAGCACTGCAGCTAAAGAAACAAAACCCGAAGTTAAAAGTTGTTGTGATTGAAAAGGAAAAGGTTGTTGCCAATCACCAGACTGGCAATAATAGCAATGTAATACACTCCGGTGTATACTATAAACCCGGAAGTCTGAAAGCAAAGAATTGCATCGGTGGTTACAATCTCCTCATCGATTTTTGCCGTCAGCATGGTGTCCCTTTTGACCTTTGCGGGAAAGTCATTGTTGCTATCGAAGAGAAGGAGCTTCCCCTGTTAAAGACGATATTTGAACGCGGTCAGCAAAATGGATTGGCTAATCTGAAAATGCTGAACGCAGCGCAGGTAAAAGAACATGAGCCACATGTCGCTGGCATTGCCGGAATCCATGTGCCCCAAACAGGGATAGTGGATTACCGCGTCGTCGCCGAGAAATACGCGGAAATCTTCCAGCAAAAGGACGGCGAGGTGCGACTGGGAGAGAAGGTTGTCGATATACAATTAGCTTCTGACAAGGCAGTTGTCATCACGCAGAAATCGAGCTATACCGGAAAGCTTGTAGTGAATTGTGGAGGTCTTTATGCCGATAAGCTGGCACGGCTCACGTTGAAAGATGTCAGCTTCAAGATCATCCCTTTTCGTGGTGAATATTACAAGCTCAGGAAGGAGAAAGAATATCTGGTCAAGACACTTGTTTACCCTGTACCCGATCCCAATTTTCCTTTCCATGGCGTTCACTTTACTACAATGGTAGGAGGGGGAGTTGAGTGCGGTCCTAACGCTGTTCTCGCCTTCAGAAGAGAAGGTTATAAGAAGTCTGACATCAACCTGGCCGAGCTTGGTGAGACGTTAGCATGGCCAGGTTTTCGCAAGGTGGTTTCGAAGTACTGGAGGACTGGACTTGGGGAAATTCATCGTTCTTATTCGAAAAGTGCCTTCACCAAGGCGCTGCAAAAGCTGATGCCGGAGATCCGCGAGGAAGATCTTATTCCCGGGGGCGCCGGGGTTCGCGCCCAGGCATGCGATCGCACAGGTGGGCTACTGGACGACTTTCTCATCCTGGAGGATAAGCTTGTGATCAACGTATGCAATGCTCCTTCTCCCGCGGCTACATCATCGTTGGCCATTGGTCAGACTGTCGCCGATTGGGCCAGACAAAGATTCTGAATACAATAAATCACCCAATCATTACCTATTTAATAGGCTCTCTTTTCACCCTTAACCATATTCCAAACGGTTAAGAAGATTATCTTGATATCCAACGACAGGCTCCAGTTTTCCATATAGATAACATCGTACTCTACGCGCTTCTCCATCAGGCTCACTTCCTTGGTTTCTCCACGGTAACCATTGACCTGTGCATACCCCGTGATACCTGGAGTAACAAAATGTCTGACCTTATACTTCTTTATCGCCGCACCGTATTGGTCAAGCTGACTGCTAATGTGCGGCCTTGGGCCGACAACTGACATATTTCCCATCAGCACGTTAAAGAACTGTGGCAGCTCGTCAAGATTGGTTTTTCTGAGAAATCTGCCAACTTTGGTAATGCGCGGGTCGTCCTTGGTTGCCTGCCGTTCGGAAACACCATGAATATACATGCTGCGAAACTTGTAGCAGTCGAACAACTTATTCTTTTTGCCCTGACGAGGCTGTTTGAAAAGTATTGGCCCTTCTGAATCAGTTTTGATAGCGATCGCGATGATGGGAAAGAGGATCGGGAAGATGGTCAGGATCACGAGCAGCGCGAACACAATGTCAAATAATCTTTTCAGGAATACATTCAGCGCAACACCAAGGGGCTCTTTCCTTGTAGTCAATACCGGAATCGAATCCAGCATGAACATATTGTATTTGTCAGACACAACTTCGCCGAAATCAGGCGTAATTCGTAAATAGATAAAGTTGTCGTCGGCAAATTTTGATATATTGTTCAGCAGCTCTTCATTTCCGGGAGGCAATGCGAAATAGATCTCATCGATGCTTTCCCTTTGGCAGAAGTCATTGAGGTCGGCAACTTTGCCCTTGATCAGTGCTTTGTGAACAATCAGCGGATCGGGATTATCGTCGAAAAAACCCTTGAAATTATATTTTGAGAAATCATGTGATTCAAAGAAATCATACAACGCCCGGCCTGAATGCGTAGCACCGATGATCACGACTTTGCGCTGATCGAATCCTGAGAATTCAAAGTATTTCCACGTCATCTTGTATGCAGCCCTGGAGATGATAAGCAGGATGCCAGTCAGTACGTATACTACTGGCAGAAACAGGTTGTTGACCTGGTAAGAGTTTGTGGTGAACAACAGCAACATCAACAAACAGAAATGAACGAGTAATGAGCCCATAAGGCTCGTTATAATATTCTTTAATGCACTGTATTTGTTTATGCGATAGATCTCATTCAAGAAGCCGGAAATAACCCAAATAAGACTGAATATCAGAAAGAATGACATCTCCTGGTTTTCAGCAATGCCATCCTCGAACCCAAGTTTTTTTGTTAATGAAAAGGCAAGAGAGATGAGGTAAAAATCGAGGATAAATACCATCATCTTAATGAGGCGGGAGTAATATTTATCTTCCATATTAGAGCGTTAAGCCATACATGTTATAAAAGTAGAATTTCAAGCATGCTGACTACATGACAGGCGTCATCGGAACGGCAAATTTTGCTCATTAGCCTTAAAAGCGGCATTTTTGACTGAGATGCAACGATTTCAGGCCAATCTGGGAAGTGAGAAAAATGTAATATTTTTTATAAAAAAGCTAAAAAAACCGTAAAACCTTAATTCAGGGACCTGATTTTTAGTCGCTACTGGTCTACTTAAACTTCATCGCCCGGTTGGCGAAGGCGATTAACAGGTGTTCCAATTTTGCCTTTTCGAGGATCTTTATGCCCTCGTCTGTGATTTCAATCAGTCCCTCATCTTTAAAGTCGGCCAGCGTCCGGTTCAGCGACTCGGTTGCCGTGCCGATCATATTCGAAATGTCTTTCCGGGCAATGGTAATTATTTCCTTTTTATTGGGAAGGTTGTGCTCCTGGTAAATTCTCAACAACGCACCGGCAACACGCTGACGTACCGATTGGTATGCGAGATCTAAAAGACGGTTCTCTGCGTCGATGAGATTATTGGAAAGCATCTTGATGAATTTTCTGGCCATGTCCTTGCTCGAGTAGATCAAAGTCAAAAAATCCTGTTTAGGAATGATTGATATCTCGGCTTCATCCAGAACTTCAGCGCTTTCATTATGCTGCCTCTCCTCAAGCAGGGGTACATAGCCAAGGAAGTCTCCGGCGGAGTGAATTCCGGTGATCAATTCCTTTCCATCGTAATTAACTTTGAAGGTTTTCACCTCCCCCGTAACGATGAAATATAGATCTGAAGGGGTCTGTCCCTCCATGAAAACAAATTCCTTTTTTTTGAATGGCCTGGTGGACCGGTTCTCGGAGAGCTTTTGAAATTCTTTCAGTTCCCGAGCTTTATTAAAAAACGTGTTTACATCGTACAGATCGTTTTTATTATTATGATTGTTAGCCTTGAGCTGCTGGCTTTTTTTCAATCTTATCTCGACCACCTTGAGCAAATCATGGCCCTCGAAAGGCTTGGTCATATAATCATCTGCGCCCATATTCATCCCGGCGCGAAGGTCATTTCTGTCGGCTTTCGCAGTCAGGAAAATGAATGGGATATTGGCCGTCTCCGGATCGTTGTTGAGGATGTGAAGAACGCCGTACCCGTCAAGCTCAGGCATCATTACATCGCAGAGAATAAGATCTGGATGTTGCTGCTGGGCCAACTCAACGCCGACTTTACCATTAGGAGCATTCAAAACATTGTAATGGGCCAGCTTTAGGATGCTGCAAATATTTTCCGCCATCTCCTTATTATCTTCAATCAGGAGTATTGTATACTTCATCGCGCCTTAATTATTTAGATGGCCTTCAGGCCTGCTTTTCTAAAATATCCAGGGTCACCACGGGTATATTCGTGATAAAGGTAGTGCCCTTATTCACCTGACTTGTAAACTCGATGGTTCCTTTCAAAAGACGAATATACTTCTTTGCGATGTTCAGCCCTAATCCGGTACCTTCTATGTTATTTGCGTTCTGTCCGCGATAAAACCTTCTGAATATCTGATGCTGCTCTTCGTCGGGAATGCCTATGCCGTGGTCTGCAACTTTTACTCTCAAATTATCGTGCTTAAGTTCAACGTTCAACTCAATCTCCGCATCAAATGCCGAGTATTCTATGGCGTTTGAAAGAAGGCTCATGATGATATTTTTCAACAGCAGCTGATCGGTCAGGACAGTGCAGGCAACTCCATCATAATTAAACTTAATCCTTTGCTTGGCTTTTTTAATGGAACCAATTTCATGAAGAAACTCCTGAAAAAAAGATTTGATTTCCGTTTCCCTGAACGCTACCTTGACTTTACCCTCCTCCAGCTTTCCAAGCGAAAGAAAATCGTTCAGCAATCCCGTCAGATTATGCACCGCACGCTTTATCTTGTCGAAGTACGATTTCCTTTCATATTCATCTGCCTCCACATTATTTTCCAGCAGGAAGACAGAGGATAATATCGTGCTGAGCGGTGTCCTGAATTTGTGTGAAGCCATTGTTACAAATTGCGACATCAGCAGGTTCAGCTCCTTTTCTTTTTCCAGAGCCTTAAACAGATTATTTTCTAATTTCTTACGGTCAGTCACATTCCGAATCACGATCAGGATCTCGGATACCTCATTGTTCGCATCGGTGATGGGAACCGCGTTGACGGTATATGCTTCTTCCTTGATAACCGTCTCAAAGGAAACGCTTTCGCCACTGAAGGCCTTCTTGATTTCAACACCTGAACCAATCGTTTCTGGTTCACCCTTGGAGTTAGATTTATTCAAGCCCAGCGCTTCGAGTCCTCGTCCGTCAGCCACAATGTATTTCATGTCCTTGTTCAGCACACAGATTACTCCATCTGGAAAGTGGCAGGCCATTGCAGCACGAAGTTTCTCACCCTTGAGAAGATCATTCTCAATCTTTTTCTTTTCCTCATTCAACTGTTCCAGGTCCTTCCGTGCCTGAGCAAGTTTGAACAGCGCTTCGTCCTTTTCCGCTGACGCGGAATCAAGCAAGGAATTCCGACCTGCCTGTACATCCGAAACACTGCTCCTTATCCGGGCGATAACGCTTAAGCCTACAATGAAAAGCAGCAAAAAGCGAATGGTTAGCTCCGAGGTTCTAAGATCCTGAGTGTAAGTGGTGAAAAAGTATCCAACGACTATGAAAGCGGCCGTTACAAGTCCTAAGATTAGCCCATGAATGAATTTGCCGGGAGTGGTGAAAATGTATATCCCTGCGAGCAAATAAGCGAACAAACCCCACGAGAATACAAGTTCTGTGAAAAATATTCCCGCTACCAATAAAAGCCCAACTACAACTCGATCAGAATGATTTGTCCGCATTGGAAGTTAACTAAATGAACACTTTCATACTTTAAATGCAATTCGATGCCTGCTCTATAGTAGGATATTTGATTAGCAGGCGACGATACTGCCCAAAAAAACCTATCGAAGGACGATAAACAGCAAGTTATGAGAATGCACATTTACCATGTGGTTCAAGTTACGGAGGACACTTTTGGCGCTAAATGATGGTTGTCATGAGTAGCCAAGACTTTTTTCAGGGAGAATTTAACGTGGTGTCAATGAAGTAAACCGAGAAAATGATTTTATTTAAAGCGGATCGTTACTCCCAGATTGATGTCGCTCATGTCATCATAACCCGCTTCCGCATAAAGGCCGACGGTCGGTTTCACATAATATCGTACGCCCGCCCTGACGACGACAGAAACATTTACATCTGTGTCATCGCGGTAAACATTATCCGTATAACCTACGGTCCTGTTTCTGAATCCTATTCCCGTTCCGGCATAAACATCAAGATTGGACAGCGGTATTAACTTGTTAAAGTGATAATAACCCAATACCGCAAGATGGAATGCATGTATTCGTTCGCGTTGATCATTGCCGTAGTCATAACGTCCGGCCGAAAACGCCATCTGACCACCGATTCCAATCTCATCCATAATTCCATGCTCATACTTAGCGTAAGCGGGTCCGAAACCGATCCGGTTATTGCCCACATATGAATCTCCTGAAACAGGAATGTTCGGGAACCCATAACTGAACGTCAGCAAACCCATGTTTCGACTAAAAGAGCCGCTGTTTCTCGACTTATAGGGCGTATTGTAGAAATCTTTAGCCTTCTGGGAAAAAGCTGCGGCGCTAAACAAAAGAATCGTTGATACGACAAATATCATTCGTTTCATAATACATCAGGTTGGTGATTCATCATGAACACAATTTTCATTCCCAATTCCTTTCCGCTGGACGGGGTTCCAGTGCCCAGCCTGCCCGCTTCAGACAATCTAAAATACATACCGATGGGCAATTCGCGCCCCAAAACACTATATCAAACCGGGCGATCATTGTTCATCTTTGATGACGACCTTTTCCATAGCATCCCCCTGGCGAATAGCGTCGATCAAGTCGACACCGTCATATACTTTACCGAAGACTGTGTGATTTCTATCGAGATGGGCGGTGGAGCTGCGCGTATGACAGATGAAGAACTGAGAGCCACCTGTATCTCGTCCGGCGTGTGCCATCGACAGTATGCCCCTGTCGTGGTGCTGATTTTTACCTGTTAGCTCGCAATCTATATGGTACCCCGGACCGCCGCGACCGGTTCCTTCGGGACAACCTCCCTGAATCATAAAGTTTGGGATAACACGATGGAATATAAGCCCATTGTAAAACCCTTTTTCAGCCAGATCGACAAAATTCTTCACCGTGTTCGGTGCATCTTCTTCAAAAAATTTGATCTTTAATATTCCTTTCTTCGTGTGAATCTCTGCAATTTTCATAGTGGTTGATTTTTGTCGCAATTTAACACGACGTATTAGATTTGACTGCCAAAAATTTTAAATCGACAGAACGAAATGACGTCTAAGCGATATCACTATAATTTACGAATGAATGTCACGCAAATGTCCAACACATAAAAGGATCTTTTTGAACCATGACCAGGCGGTTGAAGCCTTAGTGGGTGCAAGGATACTTTACGGATATTCTGATGGCAATGGCCCGGTTTCCGTTTATAAGTGTGATGAATGCGGCCACTATCATTTGACATCAAAGGGCACTGTGAACGAAACCCTTCAAAAGCATATAAGGGATGGGAAAATCGACCTTGAAAAGGAAGCTAACCGATGGCTTCGCAAAATAAATAAGCGCTAGCAAAGGTCACGCACTTGTTTCCCTGGTGGAAGCTTTTAACTCCTTTTGCGCTTCTTTCATTTGCCAGCGTATAGTTACTGCGTGAATTTTACCGTCGTCTTCCAGCGTGATCACCGGCACAGACTGTTGCACTTCATCTACCGTAACGGTCACACGATCCGTCGCTTCGATGGTTTGTGTCAGCTTGATATCATACCACGAGGTCTGGAATCTATATTTAATGGAAAATGTCTCCCATTCAGCAGGGACACAAGGTTCAAACCAAAGTTTGTCTCCTTCCCGTCTCATGCCAAGGAATGATGACAAAATAAGCTGATACATCCAACCAGCGGAGCCGGTGTACCACGTCCAGCCGCCTCGACCTGAATGGGGATGGACGCCATACACGTCAGCCGCCATCACATAGGGTTCAACCTTGTATGTTGCCACGTCGCCCGCCGTGGTGCCATGGTTAATGGGATTAATCATGTTCAATAGCTCCCAGGTATGAAACCTATCTCCCAGTTTTGCAAATGCCATCACCATCCAAACAGCCGCATGCGTGTACTGTCCGCCATTCTCGCGCACACCGGGCACATATCCTTTGATGTAACCGGGGTCCATGGCTGCATTATTGAACGGCGGCTCCAATAGTTGTAACAAACCTTTATCGCGATTGATCAGATATTTGTCGACTGACAACATTGCGGATTTTGTGCGACGAGGCTCGCCTGCTCCTGAGATGACAGACCAGCTCTGCGATATTGAATCAATCTTACATTCTTCATTAGAGGAAGAACCCAAGGGAGTTCCGTCATCAAAGTACGCCCTTCGGTACCATTCGCCGTCCCACGCATTTTTGTTGATGTTCTCTTTTAACAGGGCAGCGCTTGTTTCGCAGTGTTCGGAGAATATCCGGTCGTCCGCGCGCGCTGCTATTGGCGCAAATTTGTTTAGTACGTCATAAAGAAAGAAACCGAGCCAGACGCTTTCACCCTGGCCATGAATACCGACCATGTTCATACCGTCGTTCCAATCGCCTGATCCTATAAAGGGAAGACCGTGCTTGCCGAAACGAAGGCCATGCTTGATAGCTCTTTTGCAGTGATCATAAAGCGTCGCTCTCTTTTCAGAAATTACAGGCAGGTCATAGTATGACTCTTCCATCGTATTAAGCTGACGACCCTCCAGAAACGGAACAACTTCTTGTAGAATCTTCGTATCTCCTGTCGTAATAATGTATTGACTGGTGACAAACGGCAGCCAGACAAAGTCGTCGGAACACAACGTGCGCACCCCCCGGCCTGCAGGCGGGTGCCACCAATGTTGAACATCGCCTTCCTGAAACTGACGTGATGCCGCAAGCAATATCTGTGCTCTGGTAATTTCAGGTTCTGAATGCATCAGCGCAAGAACGTCTTGTAGCTGATCCCGGAAACCGAAGGCGCCGCCAGATTGGTAGTATCCGCTTCGGCCCCAAAGGCGGCAGGCCATTACCTGATATTGCAGCCATCCGTTAGACAAGGTATTCAGGGATGCGTCAGGCGTCTCGATTTGTATTGAGCCGAGCGTGTGATCCCAATATTGTTTAACACTATGCAGCACTGTTGCGGCTACTTTGCTTCCGCGGAACTTCTTAATGATATCAATTGTCTCAAACCGGTCCTTACCGGCACCCATCCGGAAGACAATCTCGCGGGTGCTATCAGCATCTAACTCAACCGGTACACGCACGGCGGTACAGGGGTCGAAGCCTGCGCCAGACTTTCCTGATAACTTTGCTCTCAGCATTGCATCCGGTGCCCGGAGGGTTCCGTTCCGTCCGAGAAACTCCGCCCGGTCGGAAGTAAAATCATATTGGGGATCGTCAACATCAAAGAACGCCACACGATTGGGGAACTCTGTGTTGTAAGCGTTCTTCGCGATCAGGGCACCTGTTGATGTGTCTAACTCCGTGACTATATGCTGCGACGATCTGGATCTCAGGTCAGCCAATACCCATTCGGCGTAACCAGTCACAGAAAGCTTTCTGGTTCTACCGGATGAGTTTCGGATTTTTACAACCACAAACTTTATAGGCGCCTGCAGGTCTACAAAAATCGTTGCTTCCGTATAAATGCCGTCGCGTAGATGCTCGAAAACTGTATATCCGAAACCGTGGCGGGTCGTATACAATGAATTGCTGCGGCTCGGCAGGGGCATGGGCGACCAGAATGTGCCGCTTTCCTCGTCGCGCACGTAGTAGGACTCGCCATTCCTGTCTGTTACGGGGTCGTTATTCCATGGTGTGAGTCTGAAGCTATGGGCGTTTTCTGACCAGGTGTATGACGGACCGCTTTCTGTTACAATCGTTCCAAAGATGGGATTGGCAATAACATTTATCCATGGCAAAGGCGTACGTTTCGTACCCTCGTTATGAATAATGTATTCTTTGCCATCCTGCGAAAATCCACCCACACCGTTGTAAAACTTCAACGCAGGCGGAGCGATCAATTTGTCCTTTACTGGTGCGTAGTTTTGTGAAGGTGTCAGGTAGGGTATGCCTGCTTTTGTGGCAATTCGCCTGTTGATCTGATCTGATAACGTCCCACGGCTATCTGATATTATTACTTTCGCTACTGCCTTGAGAAGAATGAGATCCTCGGCTGAAACCTGCTCTACCGGTCTGACAAAAATTCGTCCCTGCTTGTCCGGTGAGTTCATTCCTATTCCAGCGGCGATCAGCCCCTGGATCTGATCCTGCAGCAATTGCCGGTATCCACTGGGATCCTGATTCAGAATTACCAGATCAACTGCAAGCCCTTTAAGGTGCCAGTATGCCTGTGCTTGTATTAATTGTTTTACCAGGGCAATATTTCCGCTATCTGAAACTTCCAGCAATACAATTGGAAGATCACCGGAAATCGAATGTCCCCATAGGGCGGACTGGCCGCGTTGATTCTTGATTAGTATCGTTGGATTCGCGCGGAGCGAAGGATTGGTATAGATCACCGCGCTCGCCAGGCGGGCATAGAGTTCTGCGTCTTCTTCCGTTGCATTAATTTGCCTTAACACGACCTGGCTATGCGTCCATGAAAGCTCAAACGCCCTGTCACGTAAATGCCTGTCCTGATACTTATCAACAAGGTATTGGGCCTCTTCGCGGTTTGCTGACATTCCGGTGATTATATCTACAATAATCGTTTCACCCTGATCCATTGCTACCCGGTGTTGAACGGATACGATGGGATCCAGGACAGACCCCTGTGCTCCTGACAAAGGTTCCTGTGTACTCATCACTACCGGGTTGGCCAGAGATCTTCCGCGACCGATGAATTTGTACCTGTCGGTTTCAAAGGTTACGGATTGGTCGTTCTTGCTGGACACCTTCATGAGGTGAAACATCCAGGGTGGCCGTTCATCCTTCGAACGTGCACGCCGTGTGCATAGAATGGCCTGTTGATTTGGGTTGATTTCCGTTTGAACGAACAAGTTGCTGAAGGCAGGGTGGAGCGCGTCTGCCATGTGAGGCGCAAGGACCGCTTCACCATAACTTGTGAGTTCGATATGGCGTTTTGTTCGCGAACGATTCGTGAGATGTATGCGGCGAATTTCGACATCATCTTCCGGAGAAACGATGATCTCGGTATATGTTTCCATCTCCTGATCCTTCCTTCTGAATTCAACGCGGCCTTGGGAAAACACAACTGTGTAATTTTCTGATTCTGTGAGTGTGGGTTGATGCGTGTTGGACCAGAAGGCTTTGGTTTCCAGATCGCGAATGTAGCAGAAGGCTCCCCAGTGATCGCAGGTGCTGTCTTCGCGCCAGCGTGTGACAGAGAGATCTTTCCAACGGCTGTAACCACCACCAGCATTAGTTATCATAACATGATATCTTCCGTTTGAAAGAAGCTGAACTTCCGGAGTGGGTGTGTCCGGTGTGTGAATAACCCTGATTTGGGAATGCGACGATACCGGTGTGATGTCCTCCATCTCCGTTGAAGCAGAGTAAAATCCGGTTGTCTTCGGTATTTGTTCCTGTAGCAACAAAAGTGCAGTTTGAAATTGAACGTCTGCCTCGAATCTTTTTTGCATTGGCTTATCTAGCAACAGGTAAGCGAGGGAGAGCAAGCTCATTCCCTGATGATGTGCCATGAATGTCTGAATAACGACCGGTGATTGCCCCCGTGGTAATCTTGCCGGCGTATAATCTATTGATTCATAGAAGCCATATTTACCTTCGTATCCGGCGTCTCTGAGCTTTTCGAGGTTTTGACTTGAAGATTTGGGATCAACCATCAATGCTAATACCGTTGCATAAGGAGCAATAACCA